>JAUPLV010000070.1 GCA_030836725.1 Pseudomonadota bacterium
TGCAGGTGTTGGCGATGGTGATGGTGTAGGCGAACACGTAGCGGTCCGAGGAGGGATCGCTCTGGTCGGCCAGATACGTCGTGTTGACGTTGATGCTGATGTGGTATTTATTGCCTTCGGCCACGGTTTTGCTCGACGGGATGCGATGCGCGGAGTGTAACGCAATGGCGTGGCGGACTTAAGTTAAAATGCCCGGGTTTTCCCAAATTTCCCGGAGCTTCCCATGACTTACCGCATCGCCCCGTCCATCCTGTCCGCCAACTTTGCCAAGCTGGGCGAGGAAGTCGACAACGTGCTCGCCTCCGGCGCCGACATCGTCCACTTCGACGTGATGGACAACCACTACGTGCCCAACCTCACCATCGGCCCGCTGGTGTGCGAGGCGCTGCGGAAGCACGGCGTCACCGCGCCGATCGACGTGCACCTGATGGTGAAGCCGGTCGACCGCATCATTCCCGATTTCGCCAAGGCGGGCGCCACCTACATCACCTTCCACCCGGAAGCGTCCGAGCACGTCGACCGCACCATCGGCCTGATCAAGGAAAACGGCTGCAAGGCCGGCCTGGTATTCAACCCGGCGACGCCGCTGGACGTGCTGGAATACACGCTGGACAAGCTCGACATGGTGCTGCTGATGTCGGTGAACCCCGGCTTCGGCGGCCAGAAGTTCATCCCCTACGTGCTCGACAAGGCGCGCGCCGTGCGCAAGATGATCGACGACCGCGGCCTCAAGGTCGAGATCGAGATCGACGGCGGCGTCGGCCCGGCCAACATCGCCGAAGTCGCGCGCGCCGGCGTCGACACCTTCGTCGCCGGATCGGCCGTGTTCGGCGCAGCCAAGGACACCGATCCGCAGCGCTACAACAGCATCATCGCCGCCATGCGCGCGGAACTGGCGAAGGTCTGATTTTTCATCCGCGAAGGACGCGAAGAAACGCGAAGTAAAGATTTTCTTCGCGACCCTTCGCGTCCTTCGCGGATAAAACCAATATGAAAAACTTCCCCCTCCCGATCAAAGCCGTCGTCATCGATCTCGACGGCACCCTGCTCGACACCGCGCCGGATCTGGCGCATGCGGCCGAGCTGATGATGGCCGACCTCGGCCGGCCCTGCCCGTCGCTGCAAACGATTTCCACCTACATCGGCAACGGCGTGTCGCGGCTGGTCAAGCGCGTGCTCACCGGCGAGATGGATGCCGAGCCGGATGCGGCGCTGTTCGAGCAAGCCATCGCCCTGTACCAGAAGCATTACGGCGAACACGTGTCGCTGCATTCGCGCCCGTTCGACGGCGTGGTCGAGGGCCTCGACGCGTTCAAGGCGATGGGCCTGCATGTGGCCTGCATCACCAACAAGGCCGCGCAGTTCACCCATCCGCTGCTGAAAGACACCGGCCTATTCGATTATTTCGAGCTGATCCTGTCCGGCGATACGCTGCCCAGGCGCAAGCCCGACCCGCTGCCGCTCCTGCACGCCTGCGAGGTGTTCAAGGTGAAGCCGGTCGAGCTGCTGCTGATCGGCGATTCGCTCAACGACACCCAGGCCGCGCGCGCCGCCGGCTGCCCGGTTTTCTGCGTGCCCTACGGCTACAACCGCGGCCGTCCGGTGACCGAGCTCGACCTGGACGCGGTGGTGCCGAGTCTGGCCGAGGCGGCGAAGAGGGTGGTGAAGGGGTGAATCGGTGAGGCGTGAGGCGATAGGGGTGAGGTGTGATGCTGGCACGGGTGCCCGATGGCGGCGTTTCACGCTGCACTCAACGCCTCACCCCTTACCCTTTACGCCTCGCTGACAAATGACTGAACAAGACTTCTTCGAACTCGCCCGCCAGGGCTACAACCGCATCCCGCTGGTGCGCGAGATGCCGGGCGATCTGGAAACGCCGCTGTCGGTGTATCTCAAGCTGGCCAATGTGCCGTATTCCTACCTGCTCGAATCGGTGGTGGGCGGCGAGCGCTTCGGCCGCTATTCCTTCATCGGCCTGCCGGCGCGCACGGTGTTGCGGGTGCGCGCGCACCTGCTGACCCTGGAAACCGACGGCCAGGTGGTCGAGGAGCACAGCCTGCCCGATCCGCTGGCCTTCATCGCCGAGTATCAGGCACGCTTCAAGGCGGCTCCGGTGGCCGGGCTGCCGCGCTTCACCGGCGGGCTGGCCGGCTATTTCGGCTACGACACCATTCGCTACATCGAGAAGCGGCTGGCGGACAAGCATAAGGACGACGTGCTGCATACGCCCGACATCCTGCTGATGCTGACCGAGGAGCTGGCGGTGTTCGACAACCTGGCCGGCAAGCTCTATCTCATCACCCACGCCGACCCGATGCAGCCCGACGCTTATGCGCAGGGCCACCTTCGCCTGGCCGAACTGGCCGAGCAGTTGCGCACGCCGGTGCATCCGCCGGCCGAGCCGGCGCTGGCGGCGGACGAGCCGCGGTCGGAATTCGGCGAGGCCGAATTCAAGGCAGCGGTGCAAAAAGCCAAGGACTACATCGCTGCCGGCGACGTCATGCAGGTGGTGCTTTCCCAGCGCATGGCGCGGCCGTTCAACGCCTCGCCGCTGTCGCTGTATCGCGCATTGCGCAGCCTGAACCCGTCGCCCTACATGTTCTATTACGATTTCGGCGGCTTCCATGTCGTCGGTTCCTCGCCGGAAATTCTGGTGCGGCTGGAGGGCGACACCGTTACCCTGCGCCCGATCGCCGGCACCCGTCCGCGCGGACTCACCCGCGAGGACGACCAGCGCCTGTCGGAGGAACTGCTGGCCGACCCGAAGGAATGCGCCGAGCATCTGCAGTTGCTCGATCTCGGCCGCAACGACACCGGGCGCGTGGCGGTGACCGGCAGCGTCAAGGTCACCGAGAACATGCAGATCGAGCGCTATTCGCACGTCATGCATATCGTCTCCAACGTCGAGGGCAGGTTGAAGCCGGGCTTGCGCGCGCTCGACGTGCTGCGCGCCAGTTTTCCCGCCGGCACCGTCTCTGGCGCGCCCAAGGTGCGGGCGATGGAAATCATCGACGAGCTCGAGCCCTCCAAGCGCGGCATCTACGCCGGCGCGGTCGGCTACCTCGGCTTCAACGGCGACATGGACCTGGCGATCGCCATCCGCACCGCCGTGGTCAAGGACGGCATGCTGTACGCGCAGGCCGGCGCCGGCATCGTCGCCGACTCGGTGCCCGAAAGCGAATGGACGGAAACGCTCAACAAGGCGCGTGCCGTGGTCCGCGCCGCCGAACTGGCGCAGGCGCGCTTCGGCGGCGAAGTCGACTGAGCATGCTAGGTCAATTCGTAACGCTTGAGCTTGCGATATAGCGTGCGTTCGGTGATGCCGAGCGCGGCGGCAACGTGGGCGCGATGCCCTCGATGCATTCCGAGCAGATCGCGGATGTGCTCTTTTTCGAGATCGGCGAGCGAGTCCGGGGCGCGCACAGCCGGGGGCGCGGCTGTTGTCCGTTGCGGCGCCGCCGCGAGATTCAGGTTGATGTCTTCGGCCTGAATCAAGCCGTCCCGGCAGTTCACCACCGCGCGTTGCAGCAGATTGCGCAGCTCCCGTACATTGCCCGGAAAATCGTAGCCTTTGAGCAGATCGACCGCCCCCTTGTCCAGCCGGCAGGGACGGTTTCTTCCGCACAGGCGCGAGAGCAGCGCTTCAGCCAGCGGCGCTATGTCCTCGCGCCGCTCCCGCAGGGGCGGCAGCGTCACATCGATTCCCGCCACGCGGTAATAGAGGTCCAGCCGGAACTGCTTCTGGTCCACCCAATCCAGCAGATCCCGGTTGGTCGCGGAGATCAGCCGGACGTCGGCCTTGAGCGTGTGGGTGCCGCCGACGCGCCGGAATTCTCCGGATTCAAGCACGCGCAGCAGCTTGGCCTGCAGGGCCAAGGGGATTTCCGCCACCTCGTCCAGAAAAAGCGTGCCGCCATCGGCCATTTCGTACAGGCCTTTTTTCTGCCCCGCGCTGCCGGTGAAGGCGCCGCGCTCATGGCCGAACAGTTCGGTTTCAAACATGTTTTCCGGCACGGCGGCGCAGTTGATCACGATAAAAGGGGCGCCGGAGCGGGATGAGCGGTCGTGGATGAATCTCGCGGCCAGTTCCTTGCCGACGCCGCTTTCTCCGAACAGCAGGATCGAGGCTTCGCTTTCCGCGACGCGGGCCAGGTTGTCCACGCAGGCCAGGAAGGCGGGAGCGCTCCCCACCATGCGCATGCCTTCGCAATCGAGGTTGGCGCTGGTTTCCAGCGGATAAAGGATCTCGCCCATATAGAGGCGGCCATCATGGCCGCGAATGGCGTGGCCGCGGATGCGGGTGCGTTCGGGCTGATTGTTTGCGTGATAGTGGGTGTGCAGAACGACGCTGGCCTGCCCCTCGGCGAACAAGGCCCGATGCGGGCATTCCTCGCCATTTTCATGGCATGGCCGCGTCGAGTGATGGGATATTTCATAACAGCGCTGCCGCAGGACGGCTTCCAGCTTGACGCCGTAGGAATCGCAATAGCGCTGGTTTGCCGCGACGATCCGATACTGTTCGTCAATGACGACGAACGGCTGATCGTGCGCCTCGATGATTCCCTGCAAGTCCACATTGGGCATAAATATCCACGCATGTCATGACGATTTGACAAATATGTCATGACGGAAAGGGTGCGTCAATGGTCTGTTTTTGCAGGTCAAACCGCTAGATTGTTGATCGGCAAGGGTTTTGCGAGCTGGCCTGGTCGTTGCTAAGCTGATAGCCGGGGCGAGTCACTCCTTGTGGCCGGCCTTTTGGCTTTCAATCAAACATAATTCAGCGGAGACAAGTTCCATGGCACACATCGTAATTCTTGGCGCAGGCATAGGCGGCATGGGTATGGCTTATGAAATGCGTGAAACGGCGCGCCCGGAGGACAAGGTCACGGTCATTTCCAATCTGCCGTACTTTCAATTCACCCCCTCCAATCCCTGGGTGGCCGTCAACTGGCGCACCCAGGACGACATCACGATCCCGGCAGCGCCGTATTTGAACAAGAAGGGGATCGATTTCATCGCGGTCGGCGCGAAGCGCGTACATCCGGAAACCAACCAGGTCGAACTGGCGGACGGCCGCACCATCGATTACGATTTTCTGGTGATCGCCACCGGACCCAAGCTGGCTTTCGATGAAGTGGAGGGCCTGGGGCCGGCGGGACATACCCAGTCCATATGCCAGGTCGAGCACGCCGTCAAAGCCGGCGCGGTTTGGGAAGATTTCACCAAGGATCCGGGCCATATCGTGGTCGGCGCGGCGCAGGGCGCATCTTGCTACGGTCCCGCCTATGAATTCGCCTTCATCATGGACACCGACCTGAGACGGCGGAAAATCCGTGACCAGGTGCCCATGACTTTCGTGACGGCGGAGCCCTATATCGGCCACCTCGGCCTGGGCGGGGTGGGGGATTCCAAGGGGCTGCTGGAATCGGCCATGCGCGAACGCCACATCAAGTGGATCTGCAACGCGAAAGTGACCAGGGTCGAGGCCGGCAAGATGTTCGTGGCCGAGCATAACGACAAGGGCGAGGTCATCAAGGAGCACGAACTGCCGTTCAAATACTCCATGATGTTGCCGGCATTCAAGGGAATCGATGCCGTGTTCGGCATCGAGGGCCTGACCAACCCGCGCGGTTTTATTTCGATTGACGCCTTTCAGCGCAATCCCAGGTTCAAGAATATCTATGCCGTCGGGGTTTGCGTCGCGATTCCGCCGGTTGAGGCCACCCCGGTGCCGACCGGCACCCCCAAGACCGGCTACATGATCGAAAGCATGGTCACCGCCACCGCGCACAATATCCGCGCCGCCATGGACGGCAAGGAACCCACGGAAAAAGCCACCTGGAACGCCATCTGCCTGGCCGATTTTGGCGATACCGGCGCTGCCTTCGTGGCAATCCCGCAGATTCCGCCGCGCAACGTCAACTGGTTCAAGGAAGGCAAGTGGGTGCACCTCGCCAAGGTGGCATTCGAAAAATACTTCATGCACAAAATGAAAAAAGGCAGCACCGAACCCCTGTACGAAAAACACGTGCTGGGGATGATGGGCATCAAGAAACTCAAATAGGGCAGCGCCTTTTTGGCTTGGGCCCGTGTCGCGGCGTTGCGCCGTCGCCGCGCGGGTTTCCGGTGGCGTTCAGTCCGGTCTCGCCGGCGCAATCGCGGGGTTGCGCCGGCGTGTTGTTTATAGGATGCTTGGGCGCGATGCCGCTCAACTCCTTTTTCGTCTCCTTGCGCCGAGTCCCCTGGCTGGGCGCGCCTCTGCTCAATATGCTGTTGCTGCTGGCGCTGGCCGCCTTGCTGGCGCACTGGACCTGGCGTTTTGCCGCGCCTGCGCCGCCGCAAGCGGCGGCCGCGGTGCGCGCCGGCATCGATCCGGGCGCGGAACTGGCGTCGCTGCGCGCGGCACGGCTGTTCGGCGCGGCGCAGGGCCAGACTGGCGTGACGGCGGAGCCGGTGACCTCGCTTAATTTCAAGCTGCGCGGGGTGTTCGCCGCCAGCGGTGGACAATCGGCGATGGCGATGGCGATCGTGAATGTGGACGGGCAGGATCAGGCCGCCGCGACAGGCCATGAAATCGCGCCTGGCGTGGTGCTGGACGCGGTGGCCCCCGACCACGTGATCCTGCTCAACCGCGGGGTGCGCGAGCGTCTCGACCTGGAGGCGGTCGGGCGGCCGCTGACGCTGGCGGATGGCGACATTCCGGTTTCGCGCCAGGAGTTCAACCAGGCATTGGCGAATCCGCAAAGCCTTGGGGTGAAGGCGGAGGTCGATACCGGCGACCAACCCGGCCTGGTGCTGGTCTCGGTGGCAGGGGACGGCATTGCGGCGCGGTTGGGGCTGCAGAGCGGCGACACGCTGCGCGTGGTCAATGGCAGCCCGGTCGCCAATGTGCAGGATTTCGCGCGGCAGCTGTCCGGCACGGCGGGGGTGCAGCGCGTCACCCTGATGGGCGAACGCCAGGGCAAGCCGCTTATTCTTTCTTTCAGGCTGCAGTGAAAACGATGAACGACATGAAAAAAACACGATCGGGCATTTCCCGGCGGCTGACGTCGAGCGTCCTGTTGCTGGCGCTGTTGCTGGGGCTGCCGCCGTTGCAGGCGCAGGCCCAGGCGCCGCGCGATCCGGTCGTCCTTAATTTCGTCAACGCCGATATTCCATCGGTGATCAAGGCGGTGGGCGAGCTTACCGGCAAGAACTTCGTCATCGATCCGCGCGTCAAGGGCACGGTGATGATCACCTCGGCCAGGGCGGTATCGCGCGATCAGGTCTATCCGATTTTGCTGGCGGCGCTGCGCATGCAGGGCTATAGCGCGGTCGAGAGCCGCGGGGTGATAAAGATCGTGCCCGAGGCGGAAGCGAAGCAGCATTTCAGCGAGACCCGCGGCAAGGAATTCAGGGATGGCGGCGACCGCATCGTCACCCAGGTCTATCCGCTGGCGTATGAATCGGCGGCGCAGATGATGACGGTGCTGCGGCCGCTGATCGGGCCCAACAACGCCATTGCGGCGCTGCCCAACAGCAACACCCTGGTGATCACGGACTATGCCGAAAACATGCGGCGGCTGAATGCGATCATCGAATCGGTCGACCAGCCGGGCGCGAACGATACCGCGCTGATCAAGCTCAGCCATGTGTCGGCGGTCGACCTGGCGCAGTCGCTCGGGAGGCTGATGGCCGACGGCGCCGCGGCGGCCGGACAGCCGGCCGGCTCGCGCCTGACCATCGTGCCGGATGTGCGCTCGAATTCGCTGCTGGTTCGCAGCGACAATCCCTCGCGTATCCAGACGCTGCGCGCCCTGGTTGCCGGGCTCGACGTGGCGGGCGCGGCGGGCGGCAACATCCATGTGGTGTATCTGCGCAATGCCGAGGCGGCGAAGCTGGCCGAGACCCTGCGCGGCATTCTGAGCGGCCAGGCATCCGCTTTGCCGGCGGCTGCCGCCGCGCCGGGGGCCGCGGCAGCCGCCAGCCAGACCGGCGGCGCCAGTTCGGTATCCGGCGCCACCGGCGGCAGCATGATCCTCGCCGACCCGGCGACCAATTCGCTCGTCATCAACGCCTCGGACGTGACTTACAACGCGCTGCGCGCGGTCATCGACAAGCTCGATGCGCGTCGCGCGCAGGTGTTCGTCGAGGCGCTGGTGGTGGAGATCACCGCCGAGAAGGCGGCCGAGTTCGGCATCCAGTGGCAGGATCTGCGCGGCATCGAGAAGAGCGGGACGAATGTGATCGGCGGCACCAACCTCGGCGGCCGCAACACCGGCAGCAACATCATCGATGCCTCGGTTAACCTCGGCTCCCTGGGGCAGGGACTCAACATCGGCGTGGTCAGCGGCACCATCGATATTCCCGGCCTCGGCGTAGTGACCAACCTTGGCATGCTGGCGCGGGCACTGGAGTCGGACGCCAACGCCAACATCCTGTCGACGCCCAATCTGCTGACCATGGACAACGAGGAAGCGAAGATCGTGGTGGGCCAGAACGTGCCGTTCATTACCGGCCAGTACGCGCAGACCGGCACCACCACGACGGCGAACCCGTTCCAGACCATCGAGCGCCGCGACGTCGGGCTGACGCTGAAGGTGCGGCCGCAGGTGTCGGAAGGCGGCTCGGTCAAGCTGCAGATTTACCAGGAAATTTCCAGCCTGCGCCCGACTACCACGGCGTCCGACGTGATCACCGACAAGCGCTCGATCGACTCCACCGTGCTGGTCGACGACGGCCGCATCATCGTCCTCGGCGGGCTGATCCAGGACACCATGCAGGACGGTATCGACAAGATACCGTTGCTGGGCGACCTCCCCCTGCTCGGCCACATGTTCCGCTCGGAAAAGCGCCAGCGCATGAAAACCAACCTGATGGTGTTCCTGCGCCCGCACGTGCTGCGCGACACCGCGAGTTCGGACGCGCTGACCGGCGAACGCTATGACTTCATCCGCCAGCGGCAGGCCGACTTCCGCATGCAGCCGCATTTCGCCTTGCCTGACATGCAGATGGAGCCGCTGCCCGAACTGAAGAACCTGCCGCAGCCGGCGCCGGGCAATCCGCCGACGCCGCCTTCGCCCTGATCCCCGCCATGGATAGGTCCGCGACCCTGGTTCCCGATCCGCAGCTCGCCGCGCTGCTTCCCTACGGCTTCGCCCGGACCCGCGGGGCGGTGGTGGGGCGGCGCCTCGGCGACGAGATGGAGGTGTGGCTGCGCGAGGGCGCCGATCCCGCCGCCCTGGCCGAGGTGCGGCGCATCCTCAAGTGTCCGCTGCAGGCGCAGGTGCTGAGTCCGGAGCAGTTCGAGCGCGCCCTGACCCAGGCCTACGCGCGCGGCGAGAACCAGGCTGCCAGCCTGGTCGACGACATGGAACAGGGCATGGACCTGCAGCAACTGGCGCAGGACATCCCCGAGGTGGCCGACCTGCTGGAAAGCGAGGACGACGCGCCGATCATCCGCCTGATCAACGCGCTCTTGACGCAGGCGCTGCGCGAGAACGCCTCCGACATCCACATCGAACCCTACGAGACGCGCTCGGTGGTGCGCTTCCGCATGGATGGCGCGCTGCGCGACGTGATTGAGCCGAAGCGCGCGCTGCACGCGGCGATCGTGTCGCGCATCAAGGTGATGGCGCAGCTCGACATCGCCGAGAAGCGCCTGCCGCAGGACGGCCGCATCACCCTGCGCCTGGCCGGGCGGCCGGTCGACGTGCGGGTGTCGACGCTGCCCACCGGCCACGGCGAGCGCGCGGTGCTGCGACTGCTCGACAAGCAGGCGGGACGGCTGGAACTCGGGCGGCTCGGCATGAGCGACACCACGCTGACCGGGCTCGACGAACTGATCCATCGCCCGCACGGCATCGTGCTGGTGACCGGGCCGACCGGCTCGGGCAAGACCACCACCCTGTATGCGGCGCTGTCGCGGCTGGACGCCAGGACGCTCAACATCATGACGGTGGAGGATCCGATCGAGTACGACCTCGACGGCATCGGCCAGACCCAGGCCAACCCGCGCATCGAGCTGACTTTTGCGCGCGCGCTGCGCTCCATCCTGCGGCAGGATCCGGACGTCATCATGATCGGCGAAATCCGCGACCTGGAGACCGCGCAGATTGCGGTGCAGGCTTCGCTCACCGGCCATCTGGTGCTGGCGACGCTGCACACCAACGATGCTGCCAGTTCGGTGACGCGCCTGATCGACATGGGGATCGAGCCTTTCCTGCTGGCATCGAGCCTCCTGGGCGTGCTCGGCCAGCGCCTGGTGCGCAGGCTGTGCCCGCTGTGTCGCCAGCCGCACGCGGCGAGCGACAAGGAACGCGCGGCGATCGGCGAGCCCGCGCTGGACGGGCCGTTGTTCAGCGCAGTCGGCTGCCCGAACTGCAATTCCACCGGCTATCGCGGCCGTACCGGCATCTATGAATTGCTCGCGGTCGACGAGCCGCTGCGCCGCATGATCCACGACGGCGCGTCCGAGCAGAACCTGCGCGGCCACGCCGTGGCGCAAGGCATGGCCAGCATGCGCCAGGACGGCATGCGCTGGGTGCGCGCCGGCGACACCGCACTGGAAGAAGTGCTGCGCGTGACGCGCGAAGCCTGAACGGCTGGATCGGCATGGCTGCATTTCGCTACGAGGCTTACGACGCTGCCGGCCGCCTGAAGAAGGGCGTGCTGGAAGCCGACACTGCGCGCCAGTTGCGCGCCCGGCTGCGCGAACAGGGGCTGCTGGTGGCGGAAGTGGCGACGGTGTCCGAAGCCACCATGGCGCGCGGCAGCAGCCGCTGGCACTGGCGGCGCGGCCTGTCCGGCACGCAGCTG
>JAUPLV010000071.1 GCA_030836725.1 Pseudomonadota bacterium
CGTAGACCTGAAGATTGACCTGCCAGACACGCTCGATCTCGGGCATCAACACATCGTCGCGTTGCGCACGGGCGCAGCGCCTGGATGGATCGCGTACCCGCGCCGCGTGGCGACGGTAGCCCGACGGGGCGATCTGCAATACCCGGCAGATCGGCTCGACCCCGTGGGTCGCGCGATGCGCATCGACGAAATCGTTTAGGACTTGAGTCGGCGGTCGAGCTCCGCCTGGGCGAAAAACGCGCTGGCCAGCTTGAGGATCTCGTTAGCGCGGCGCAGCTCCTTGTTCTCACGCTCCAGGGCTTTGATGTGCTCGCGTTCCTCACTGGTAATGCCTTCCCGCATACCGGTATCGATTTCGTGCTTGCGCACCCATTCGTGCAACGTCTGGGGAACACAGCCGATCTTCGGCGCAATCGATTCAATTGCAGCCCATAACGACGGATACTCGCCACGGTGCTCCTGCACCATGCGGACAGCGCGTTCACGCACTTCGGGGGAATACTTGGGGGTGGTCTTCTTGCTCTTCATGGCTCCATCTTCTCAAGGAAAGGAGCCTCCTCAAAACCCGGGGCGGTTCAAACATCCGCGGCAAGGACGTCTTTGTCGTTGATGATCATCACAAAGCTTTGGCACCTTGGGCGTTGATTCGTCGCAGAATGGGCAGCGCGCCTAATCTGATAACAATCGACCACCACACCGACGTTCATGAGGCTTTCCTTGGCCATGCCCATCTCGAAACGATGGAAAGTCGGGAGAATGCCTGTGCGCTGGCCAGAGACCTGACCAAACGAATTGACTGGCAGGATCACCAAAGCCTGCTCTGGAGTATCGAACGCCTACGTCACGACGAACATATCAACGCTGCGACCATGTCGGGCATTCTCAACTACGCTTTCTGCATCCAGTTGAGCGATAGCGGAGGAAGTCCCTCCATTGAGGAACAGGCTTACGACGCAGAGCGTCAGGCACGATGGCCACGGACACCGACGCTCCAGCCTCCGTGCCGGCCCATGACTTATGACGATCCTGAGAATCACATCTTCGTGATTTCCCACGACTGCGTCATCAGCCGCACCCGAATGCCCTACAACGACGATTGTGTCGTCCAGCGAGGGAACATGATCATCGAGTCGATCTACCTCGAAGACCAATTGGCACGCGGTGCCGAGATGTCACGATGCGTCGGTGTCCCTCACATCGAGGCACAGCCCTACATTTTGGATATAGATCTTGATGCATTCCACAGCCGGCAGGCCATTGAGCCTGTCGACCCGGAGACGTTCTATCGTTTAATCAGAAATGCGGTGGCGATCACCATCGCAACCGAAGCCGAATGCGTGGACGAGCTCAAATTCGATGATGAGTCGATCAATGCAGACATGCTGCTTGATCAGATTCTGAAGCACATCGAAACAGCCGTGTGTGACTCGATGCGGCAATGAGGGGCTTGGTTCTGTAACGTATAGATGGAATTTTCCACAAGGTCTGCCCATTAGTGTTGCATGGGGTTTGGCCTGAGGTTTTGGCTAACCAAGCTTCTTGGCCAAATCTTCTGCTCTTAAGTGGGTATATCTCTTAAGCATGGCGAGGGTTTTGTGACCTGTGATGGTGGCTACTTCCATGCTGTCGAAAACGCCTTTCTCGAATAAGCGTGAGGTGGCTTCATGTCGCAGGTCATGGAATCTCAATCCATCGACTTTGGCAGCCAGGCAAAGTCGCCGCCAAGCCTTGTTAAACGAGTCGGATGCCGCCCACCACCAGAACACTCGCCCATCGATTGAGGCGGGCAGCTTTTTGACTTCTTTCAGCACCCGCACAGCCTCGCTGGAGAGCGGCACCGCGCGGAAGGCATCGGCGTTCTTCGTGCCGCGGCCCTGGATGCCGCGAACGACCATTACGCGCTTTTGGATGTCGATATCAGCCCATGTCACCGACAGCAGCTCACCCAGGCGCGCAGCGGTTTCGACGGCAAACACGATAAGCGCGCGCAGCTGCTTTTCGTCGCCGGCCGCTTCCATCAAATTCGTCAGCTCATTGCCTTCAAGTCGGCGCTCCCGGGCCTTTCCAGGCGCAGGCCGGCTCACCATGGCGCAGGGATTGGCGGGGAGCGGCAGTCCCCACTCCTTGCCTGCTAGGTCAATGATGTTGGACAGCAGATTGATTTCCTTGCGGACTGTGTCTCCCGATAGCCCAGACGCTAACCGTTTTTTGCGGTAATCCGTGACGATCTTGCTGGACAGTGCTGCAAGCGAGTATGCGCCAAGCGCTGATTCAAGCGTCTTGAGCGCGGGTTTGAAGCCCTTGCCCAACTTCTTCGGCAACTCATCCTCGCGATAGCGCTCGATCAGATCGCCAACCGTGGTGCGCTCAACTTCGCCGCGCGAGACAAAGGCGCCACGATCCATTTCCGACTCAATTGCACGTGCCCAGGCTTCAGCCTCCTTGCGGGTATGCCAAGTCTTGGACTGCAAGGGGTAGCCCTTGCGCTTCACGATGGCTTGCCATTGAAGCTCACCTCGCTTTCGGATCGTTGCCATTTTTTGTGCTCGGGTGACAAATGGGTGACAACAATTCTACGTGAAAGCCAGGATGTACGAAAACAAAGGACTTCTGGCGGTCTTTATTTCCCTCTCCTAAGGGGTAGGTCGGACGTTCGATTCGTCTTCGGGGCGCCAATTAAATCAGTTAGTTAGGCCATCCAAACGGGGTGGCTTTATTATTTCTGCGCGGCTTGCGGGCAATATTCAGACAGCCGTTCTGAAGTGCCCACAACACTTGACGCATCGCCGGTTTCCGCATCGGGAGTTCGTCTTTTCCCTCCCGGATTTCGGGCTGGAGTTGGAAGCCGTGGGCAAGTGGCCCGACAAGCCCCGCAGCGGGGTTCGCCACCGGTAGCCGCCGCATTGCCGCAGTTATGCGGCGATAAAAATTACCGTTACGCATTGCCGGCGTTTGCGCGCAAAATCGCCGTTTTATCCGCTCATCGGGACAAACCATGCAGTCCGGTCCACGCGAAATCGTCAATTCTTTCCGGCCAATCCCCCTGGAAGTCCCGGAGGGGATGAAGCCCAACGAGTTCTTCAACAGTACCGAGAATCTCAACGATCTCGTGCACAACAACGGCCTCCTGCAGAACCCGGAGGGCCTGCTGCTCTACCGCAAGGCCCTCGGCCACAGCAATGTGTTCGATTGCTCGATCATCTACAACACCTCGCAGAGCATCCTCGACCCGCTGGGGCGGCCGGTGCGGCGCACGCAGGTGCCGGAACCGGTGAAGAACGTCTGGAATCGCATGAACCAGATCATCATCGAGTACATGCTGGAAAGGTATCCGGACCCGGACGCCCACCTGGTGCTGGCCGGCGAGGCCAGCCTCGACGCCACCTGGCCGCTGACCTCGCCGGGCGTGCCCAGCATCCGCATGCTGCACAACCATTTCATCGTCTTCGACAAGCAGGAACTCGCTGCGGCGCCGCTGGCCGACCTGAGCAACCCCAACCTTACCGACGGCGGGCAGCATTCGCTGTTCCAGGCGCACATGCGCGATGTCTATCGCAATTTCTTCGACGGCCTCGATCTGCGGATTCTCAAGCCCTGCGAGACGGGCGAATGCCGGCTGGCGCTGACCGGCTACCCGCAGGGCCTGCCGAGCTGGGGCATACAGGGCGGCGCGGCAGCGCTCAAGGAGGTGCGGTTCTGGAAGGAGTACGACACCCTCCTCAAGGGCTTCATCGACTTCTACCGCACCTTCTTCACCCAGGTGAGCACGCGCAATGCCTCGCTGCCGCGCGACATCAACTTCCCCGAGTTGGTCGAGGAGCGGCTGCTGTTCAACAATGATTTTCTGAAGGCGGCAAAGATGGTGCGCGACCGCTGCATCAAGGACGCCAAGTATGCCAACTCCATCCGCTGGCAACCGGCCTTCAAGCAGCTGATCTACCGCAACGACAAGGGGCAGCTGATCGTCACCATCAGCCAGAACTCCATCGGCAACGCCATCACCGAGCTGCTTGGCGTGGTGGTCAAGCGCACGCCGGACGCCGATGCCTACGGTCGCGCCGAACCGGCGTTGCTGGAAAAGCTGCTGGAAGTGCGCCAGCGGCTGGTCGAGGCCGATCTCGGCGAGGGGATCGCGACGGCGCAATGGACGGCGTCGGGCAATACACCGATCACGCCCTGAAGCCCGTTTCCGCTCCGGCGGTTGTCTGAGGATTGCTGTTTTGTTCGTTCACGGCGGTCGGTTGGGCTAGGTTTTGATGCCTCGGCTGGCGTGGACCTTCATGCGCTTGGCCGCATGCAAGAGGCCCTCGTCCAGGGTGTAGAGGGTTTTCGCGCCATTGTTGCTGGCGATGGCCAGGTGCAGCGCATCGCCAGCCCGCAGCTTGGTGGCGAAGTGCTGGATGTACTCTTTGGCGAGTTCGTAATCGGCAACGCCAGGGGCCACGACCTGGAATGACTCAGTCACCAGTTCGTCGAACTGGGCAATGGCCAGCAGCGCGTCGGACTCCGCGAAACCGCCCATCCTGACTTCGCGCGCGATGAGGCTGGAGAACTCGACGCGGGTCCAGTGGCTAACGTACAGCTCCCCCACCGGGAGCTTGGCGAAGAAGGCCTCGATTTTGGCGCTGGTGGCTTCTTCGAGGATGAGCGGCGCCAGAAAGCTGGTGTCGAAGTACAGCATCAAAGCCCCTCGTCGCGCATCTCACGCAGCAACTCAGCGCTGGATTTGCGCCAGCGGGGCATGCGACTGCGAAATTCAGCGAGGGATTTGACGGCGTGCTTGGGCTTCTCGACCGGTGTGATGCGGGCAATCGGCAGGCCACGACGGGTGATGACCACTTCCTCGCCGGCTTCGACCTGGTCAAGAAGCTGGCTGAGATGGGTCTTGGCTTCTGCCAGCGTAACGGTGTTCATGTGCCCTCCGGTTGGTCATCCTGTTGGTCATATAGTAGCGCAACGTGCATGCTTGGCAAATTGGTTGCGTTAGTCATCCTGGCTGTTGCCGGTACCGCCACCCCGGATGGATGAACAAGTGTTCACGAAGGCACTGGATTGATGTTTTTTGAACCAGCCTCGTGCACGCTCTCTTGCCGCGGTGTTGGACGGCGATGGGGTTTTCTCGCTGGCGGTTGGGGATAGTGTGAAAGCGTTGGTGTTCACCGCAAAAGCAAAGGCCGGAGCCTTTTGGGCTCCGGCCTTTGCCGTACAGCTATCAGAACTATCGGATTTACCCGGCACAAGGCCGGATAACCATATGATGGTGGCGTCCCCACGGGGATTCGAACCCCGGTACCTACCGTGAAAGGGTAGTGTCCTAGGCCTCTAGACGATGGGGACCCGGACGACGGTGTTAACCGCCTGTTTTACTGCACGACTTCCGTCGCTACTGCTTGTTTGAAAGCTGCGTCATGGTCACGCCGAGCAACAATCCGACGAACCCGAATGGTACCAGTGCCAGCCAGATTTCGGCGTTCTCACTGCCATTCAGCATCTTCCAAAACCCAACGATCAATCCGACGACACTTAGTATCAACCCCAGCAGGGTGGTGATGACGCCAAGTTTGTGCATCGTACTTCCTGTTAGTTGGTGGAGGTAAGCGGGATCGAACCGCTGACCTCTTGCATGCCATGCAAGCGCTCTCCCAGCTGAGCTATACCCCCAACGAAGCCGCGCATTCTATAGATGCCTTTTGCGCTTGTAAAGCCTCCCGGTCCCATTAATCGGGAAAAAGTTTGCCGGGATTGAGCAGCCCATGGGGATCGAACTGCTGCTTGATCGAACGCATCAGGCTCAGCGTGGCGGGATCGATCTCGCGGTCGAGGAAACGGCGCTTTTCGGTGCCGATTCCATGCTCGCCCGAGAGGGTGCCGCCCAGCGCCAGGGCGCGCAGGATGATGGCGTCGAGCGCCAGATGGGCGCGATCCATTTCGTCGGCGTCGTCGGGGTGCACCATCAGGTTGACGTGCAGGTTGCCGTTGCCGGCGTGGCCGAACGAAACCGCCGCCAGCCGATGCGCGTGGGCGGTATGGTCGATGAAGTCGACGAAGTCGGCGAGCTGCGACACCGGCACCACCACGTCCTCGTTGACCTTCAGCGGGGCGACCCGCTTGACGGCGTGCGACAGGGATTTGCGCGCGGCCCATAGTTGCGCGATGGCTTCGCGATCGAAGCCGCTCCTGATTTCGAGCAGGCCGTTGCCGTCGAGCGCCTGCTGCAGCGCGGCGATCTGCCGTGGCAAATCCTCGACGGCGCCGTCGGCCTCGACCATCAGCAGCGCCCGGGTGCCGGGCGGCAGGTCGTCCGCCGTGCCGGTCGGGCGGATGGCGTCGATGGAGCGGTGGTCCATGAATTCGAGCGCGCAGGGCATGACCGACTGACGCATGACGCGGCTGACCGCATCGAGCGCGTCGCGGCTGCTGGCGAAGCAGACGCGCAGGGTGGCGACGGCCTCCGGCGCGGGCAGCAGCTTCAGGGTGGCTTCGGTGATGAGCGCGAGGGTGCCGCCGGAGCCGATCAGCAGGCGGGTGAGATCGTAGCCGGTGACGCCCTTGGTGGTGCGGCAGCCGGTGCGGATTTCGCGGCCGTCGCCGGTGACGGCGCGCAGCCCCAGCACGTAATCGCGGGTGACGCCGTATTTGACGGCGCGCGGCCCGGCGGCATTCATCGCGAGGTTGCCGCCGATGCGGCAATAGGCGCCGCTGCCGGGGTCGGGCGGGTAGAACAGGCCGGCGCTACGCGCGACACGGTCGACGTCGTCGGTGACCATGCCGGTTTCGACCACGATGAGGCGGTTGGCGGGGTCGAATTCGAGCACGCGCCGCATGCATTCGAAGCTGACGACGACGCTGCCCGGCGCCGGCAGGGCGCCGCCGACGTTGCCGGAGCCGGCGCCGCGCGGGGTCAGCGCGATGCGATGTTCGAAGGCGATGCGGGCAAGCGCGGCGACCTCGTCGTGCGAGGTGGGAAACAGCACGGCGTCGGGCTCGACCTGGCGCGGGGTTTCATCGCAGGCGTAAATCGCGCGGGTGGCGGCGTCGTCGAAGACGCGGTCGCTGCCGAGGGCGGAACGGAACGCGGCGAGTGCGGTATCTGACAGCATGACGAAGGCGGGCGTGTCAGGCCGGACGTTCGGGGGGGAGCTGCGCGACCAGCTGCGCGATCATGTCGGCATCGAAGTCCATGCCGATGTCCCAGCCGGGGTTCAGCGCAATCGGAACGCCGCCGCCGATGCGGCGCAGCAGCCAGGAAAACTCGGTCAGCAGGCCGCCTGAAAATCCCGGATAGTGCTCGATGAACGGCTTGGCGCGCTCGGGGCTGGTGAAGACGACCAGTACGCGCTCGCCGTCCTCGTCTTCGATGATCAGCGGATCGGCCAGGGTCGAGCGCTGGAACCCCTGGATCGGATTTTTTTCGTCGCGCACCGGCACGAACAGCTGCTGGTCGATCAGATGCAGCACGAAGGTTTCGGGGTCGAGCGTGCCCGCGTGGACGGCGGCAAGCTGTTCTTCAAGAGCGCTGTGGGGAATGAAATTCATGGTGTAGGACACGGTTGAGCGGGGGTAGGGCAGTTTAACCGAAGGCGCTGGCGACATGGCGGCCAGCGCGCGGGTCATCGTCCATGCATGCCCGGAACGGGCGGTCTTCCACGGGCTTCAGCATGGGCTTCAGTCCATGGACAGGTCGGAGCCCTTTACATTCAGGGCTTCCAGCGTTCGGGGTGCGCCCAGTGGCGGGAATTCAGCCAGTCCGGCACGGTTTTGTAGGTGTCGAGATCATAGTGATAGACGCGGACATTCTCCGTCGTGTCGGTCAGCGTGAGCGCGAAGCCGAGGGCGCGAAACGCCGCTTCGTCCAGCGTGCAGCCGGGCTGCGCGGCAAGCAGCAGGCGCGGCGCGACGTAGGTGCGGATGCGGCTGATCAGATGCCCGGCCTGCCGCGCGTTCAGTCCATTCAGGATGTCGATGCCGAGCGCCAGGGCGCAGGGCGAAGCGGGCGGCGGCTCATGCGGCAGCAGCGGTGCGTCGGGCAGCGCGCTGCCCGCCAGCCGATGCGCGGCCGCGTCGAGCGTGCACACGCTGGCCGGCTGCATGTCCCGCAGGCGAGCAAGCAGGTGGTCGCGCCAGTCCACGGCTTATGCCTTGCGCGGCACCCGTACCAGGCGGGTGCCGGCGATGCGGTCGTGCAGGAACTGGCGGTCGCGGTCGAACAGAGCCCACCAGAAGCCCGCGCCAGCCAGCAGCAAACCGAATAGCGCAAGAAGAAAACGCAGTGCGGCCTGTCTGAGCGAGATCGTGCCGCCGGCCTGGTCGACCAGGCGGATACGCCAGGTTTTCATCGCCAGCGTCTGCCCGCTGCGCAGCCAGAATGCGCTGAAATAGGCGAACATGACCCCGGTCAGATACAGCTGAAAGGCAAGACGCAGCCAGCCGCCCTGGGCATTGCCGACCAGGTAGATGAAGGGGAGCGCGGCCACGAATACGACCGCCGTGACGAGCAGCGATTCGTAGATCATGGAGGCGATGCGCACCAGGAGGGATGGCGGGGCGGAGTTCGTTGCGTTGTCTTGCATGGCGATTCGTTTTCGGGTCCGCCGCGCCGCTTTTCCGCCGCGCGCCGCAACCCTGTTCATTCAAAACCAAGGGGGAATTCGATGCGTATCGTAAAGCAACTCATCGCCATTCCCGGTTTTTTGCTCTGGAAACTTGCGGAAGCGTCCCGCTGAGGTTTCCGCCAAGGCCGGCGAAACCCGCGAAAGCCGGCCGAATAGCCCCTGAGGCATGATTTCTTGACCGAAACAGGGCAAAACGATTACCCTCACAGGTTCACCAACGAATTGATTTTTTGCCAGTTTATGGAAGCCACGGGCGCCGAGATCGTTGTACGTTGTCTGGCTGAAGAGGGGGTCGAGTTTGTATTCGGCTATCCCGGCGGGGCCGTGCTCAACATCTACGACGAAATCTTCAAGCAGAATAAATTCAAGCATGTGCTGGTTCGTCACGAGCAGGCGGCGGTGCACGCGGCCGATGCCTATGCGCGTTCCACCGGCCGCGTCGGCGTGGCGCTGGTCACCTCGGGTCCGGGCGCGACCAATGCGGTGACCGGCATTGCCACCGCCTACATGGATTCCATTCCCATCGTGGTTGTGACCGGCCAGGTGCCGACCCCGGCGATCGGGATGGATGCGTTCCAGGAAGTCGACACCGTCGGCATCACCCGACCCTGCGTCAAGCACAATTTCCTGGTCAAGGACGTGAAGGATCTGGCGGTGACGATGAAGAAGGCCTTCATCATCGCCGCCAGCGGTCGCCCCGGCCCGGTGGTGGTCGACGTGCCCAAGGACGTGACCGCCCACATCACCGAATTCGAGTATCCGGCCACGGTCGAGATGCGCTCGTACAACCCGGTGATCAAGGGCCATAGCGGACAGATGAAGCGCGCGGTGCAGATGCTGCTCGAAGCCAGGCGCCCGATGATCTACATCGGCGGCGGCGTGGTGCTGGGCGATGCCTCGGCGCAGCTGGTCGAGCTCACCCGCCTGCTGGGCTTTCCCGTCACCAACACGCTGATGGGACTCGGCGGCCATCCCGCCACCGACAAACAGAACCTCGGCATGCTGGGGATGCACGGTACCTACGAAGCCAACATGGCGATGCACCACTGCGACGTGCTGCTTGCCGTCGGCGCGCGCTTCGACGACCGCGTGATCGGCAACACCGCGCACTTCGCGAGCGAGCAGCGCCGCATCATCCATGTGGATATCGACCCGTCGTCGATCTCCAAGCGGGTCAAGGTCGACGTGCCCATCGTCGGCGACGTTCGGAACGTGCTGACCGACATGCTGGCCCTGCTGAAGCAGGCCAAGGAAAAACCCGATGCGGCCGCGCTGAATGCCTGGTGGACCCAGATCGAGCTGTGGCGCTCGAAAAACTGCCTCAATTACAACCGCAACAGCCCCATCATCAAGCCGCAGAACGTGGTCGAGAAGTTGTGGGAGGTGACCAAGGGCGACGCCTTCATCACCTCCGACGTCGGCCAGCACCAGATGTGGGCGGCCCAGTATTACAAGTTCGACAAGCCGCGCCGCTGGATCAACTCCGGCGGACTCGGCACCATGGGCGTCGGCATGCCGTACGCCATGGGGGTGCAGCTTGCGCATCCCGATGCGCAGGTCGCCTGCATCACCGGCGAATCGAGCATCCAGATGAACATCCAGGAGCTGTCGACCTGCAAGCAGTACCGGATCCCGATCAAGATCGTCATGCTCAACAACCGCTACATGGGCATGGTGCGGCAGTGGCAGGAGTTTTTCTACGGCAGCCGTTACGCCGAGTCCTACATGGACTCGCTGCCCGATTTCGTCAAGCTGGCCGAAGCCTACGGCCACGTCGGTATGCGCATCGACAAGCCCGGGGACATCGAAGCCGCGCTGAAGGAAGCGTTCTCGCCCGCGCTCAAGGAAAGGCTGGTGTTCATGGACTTCCAGACCGACCAGACCGAAAACGTCTTCCCCATGGTCGGCGCCGGCAAGGGCCTGTCCGAAATGATTCTGGCGGAGGAGCTCTGACATGCGCCACATCATCTCCCTGCTGATGGAAAACGAGGCGGGCGCGCTGTCGCGCGTCGCCGGCCTGTTCTCGGCGCGGGCTTACAACATCGAGTCGCTCACCGTCGCTCCGACCGAAGACGCCACCCTGTCGCGCATGACCATCGTCACCGTGGGCTCGGAAGAAATTATCGAGCAGATCACCAAGCAGTTGAACAAGCTGGTCGACGTGATCAAGGTGATGGACCTGACCG
>JAUPLV010000072.1 GCA_030836725.1 Pseudomonadota bacterium
AAACGCGCCGGCCAGCGGGCCATGGCAAAATGGCCGCCTGTTCCGGCAGCCGAAGCAGCCAAACCGGCGCCGGAAACCCTCCCCAACTAAACAGCGTCCCGTCCCATGGATAACCAGCGGCTGATTTTTTTCATCGTCTTTTCCTTCTCGCTGCTCCTGTTATGGGAAGCCTGGAAGGACAAAAACGCTCCTCCGCCTATGGAACCGACCGTGGCGGGCGCTCCAGCTTCAAGCGCAACACCTTCGCCCAGCCAGGCGTTGAATGCGCCCGCGGTTTCTCCGGCACAGGTCGGCTTCGCCAAGGGCCAGCGTGCCGTGGTGGAAACCGATGTGTTGCATGCCTCCATCGATGCCAACGGCGGCGATTTGCGTGAACTGCAGTTCCTGTCGTATCGCGAGACGGAAGACAAGAACCAGGTTTTTACCCTGTTCGAAGACAATCAGACGCGGCCTTATCTGGCGCAAACCGGCCTGGTGGGCGAAGGCTTGCCAACCCATCGCAGCGTATTCCAGCTGAATCCGGGGACCTATCGCCTGGCGGAGGGTGCCGCGCAACTGGAAGTGCCGCTGGTGTGGAACGATCCCGCCACCGGCGTGCGTGTCGAAAAAACCTACGTTTTCAAGCGTGGAAGTTATGAAATCAGCGTCAGAACCCGGGTCATCAACGAAGGTAGCCGGGCGATCGATCTGACTCCGTACTATCAGTTCACCCGCCACGGCGAAGCGCCGCGCGGCGAGTCCTTCTTCCTTCAAACCTATACCGGCCCGGCTTTTTATACGGAAGGCAAGAAATTCCAGAAAGTCGCGTTCAAGGACATTCAGGAAGGCAAAGCCGACTTCGAGAAAACAGCCACCGATGGCTGGGTCGGGATGGTGCAGCATCATTTCGTGTCGGCCTGGCTGCCAGAGGGCAGCGTCAAGCGAGAGTTCTACACGAGGACGCTGGGCGACGGCTTGTATTCCTCCGGGGTCATTCTGTCCGAGGGTACGCTGGAGCCGGGACAGCAAAAGACGTTCACCGTACCGCTGTACGCGGGGCCCCAAACGCAGACCTTGCTGGAAAAAACCGCTCCGGGGCTGGATCTGTCGCGTGACTACGGCTGGCTGACGCCGTTGGCCTACCCGATCTTCTGGTCGCTGGAACTGATCGAGCGCCAGGTCGGCAACTGGGGCTGGTCGATCATCATTCTGACCATCCTGCTCAAGCTGGCGCTGTATCCGCTGTCGGCCGCGGGCTATCGGTCGATGGCGAAGATGAAGAAGCTGACGCCGCGCCTGCAGAGCCTCAAGGAAACCTACGGCGACGATCGCGCCAAGCTGCATCAGGCCATGGCGGAAATGTACAAGACCGAGAAGATCAATCCCCTCGGCGGCTGTTTGCCGATCCTGATCCAGATTCCGGTGTTCATTGCACTGTACTGGGTGCTGCTCGCCGCCGTCGAGATGCGTGGCGCGCCGTGGCTGGGCTGGGTTACCGATCTGACCGCGCCGGATCCCTGGTACATCCTGCCGGTAATCATGGGCGTCACCTCGATCCTGCAGGTCAAGCTCAACCCGCAGCCGATGGACCCGATGCAGGCCAAGATCATGATGATCATGCCGGTGGCGTTCACCGTGATGTTCATCTTTTTCCCGGCGGGCCTGGTGCTGTACTGGGTGGTCAACAACATTCTGTCGATCGCGCAGCAGTGGGCGATCAACAGACAGGTCGAGGGCGGTGGCAAACCCGCCTCCGGTAAGGTCTGACCTGATCGCCGCCATCGCCACCGCGCCCGGTCGCGGTGGGGTGGGGGTGGTGCGGGTTTCGGGCGGGGATATCGCCTCGCTTGCTGCCGCCATCCTCGGCAGCGTGCCGGAGCCGCGCCATGCTACATATTCCCGTTTTCTCGATCGCAACAGCGAGGTGATCGACGAGGGGATTGCCCTGCATTTCCCGGCGCCGCAATCTTTCACCGGCGAAAACGTGCTGGAACTTCAAGGGCACGGCGGCCCGGTGGTGCTCAATCTCATTCTTCAACGCTGCATCGAACTTGGCGCCCGGCTTGCCGAGCCCGGCGAGTTTTCGCGCCGCGCGTTTCTCAACGGCAAGCTGGATCTGGCGCAGGCCGAGGCGGTGGCCGATCTGATCGATGCGGCGTCCGCCGAGGCGGCGCGATCGGCGGTGCGTTCGCTGTCGGGCGCATTTTCCGCGCGAATCGCCGAACTGGTCGAGGCGTTGACCCGTCTGCGCCTGCTGGTCGAGGCCACGCTGGATTTTCCCGAAGAAGAAATCGATTTTTTGCGCGATGCCGACGCGTTCGGCAGGCTCGACCGAATCGACACCAGCCTCGCCGCGGTGCGGGCGCAGGCGAAACAGGGTGCGCTGCTGCGCGAAGGCCTGACGGTGGTGCTGATCGGCCAGCCTAATGTGGGCAAATCGAGCCTGCTGAACCAGCTTGCCGGATTCGAGGCGGCGATCGTCACCGAAATCGCCGGTACCACGCGCGATACGGTGCGCGAGGCGATCCAGATCCAGGGGGTGCCGCTGCACATCATCGACACGGCAGGCCTGCGCGACACCGACGATCCGGTCGAACGGCAAGGGATCGCCCGCACCTGGGCGGCGGTGGAAAATGCCGACGTGGCGCTGCTGCTGGTCGATGTGGCGCATGGGCTGGGCGAGCGCGAGGCGGATATCCTGGCCCGCCTCCCCAGCCTGACGCAGCTGACCATCCACAACAAGATCGACGTCGCCGCCGAGGCGCCGCGCGTGGTCGGCAACGAAATCTGGCTTTCGGCCAAGACCGGTTCCGGGGTCGAGTTGCTGCGGGAAAAGCTGCTGCAATCGGCAGGCTGGCAGGCGGCCGGAGAGGGCGCGTTCATGGCGCGGGCGCGACATCTGGATGCGCTGGCGCGCGCCGCCAATTACCTGGCGGCGGCACGCGCGTCCGCGGAGCAGCTTGAGCTGTTTGCCGAGGAACTGCGGCTGGCGCAGGCGGCCCTTTCGGAAATCACCGGAGAATTCACCGCCGACGACCTGCTGGGCGAAATTTTCAGTTCGTTCTGCATCGGCAAGTGAGCGAAATCCTGGTCTTTTGCCCGGCCGCGTCAGCGCTTATGCTTGAGGCCTGTTTCCTCCTTCAGGATTGCCTGTCATGCTGACCTGGCGCGGCATCGCCGACGAACTCAAGCGCCATCGCGCACGCCTGCTGCAGGCCAATGTCATTGCCTTGCTGGCGGTCATGGCGGCGGTGCCGCTGCCCTTGCTGCTGCCGCTGATGGTCGACGAGGTATTGCTGCACCATCCGGGGAGGATGGTCGCCGCCATCGGTTCATGGTTTCCGGTTGCCTGGCATGGCCCGGTGTTGTTCATCGGCGCGACGCTGCTGCTGACGGTGGCGTTGCGCCTGACCTCGATCCTGCTCAACGTGTGGCAGGGTCGGACGTTCTCGCTTCTGGCCAAGGAGGTGGTGTATCGCATCCGGGTGCGGATGCTTTCCAGGCTGTCCCGTATCGCGCTATCGGAATTCGAGACGGTGGGCGCGGGGCGGGTGACCTCGCATTTCGTGACCGATCTCAACGCCATCGACGGCTTTCTCGGGGCGTCGGTTTCGGGCTTTGTCGTGTCGGTGTTGACGCTGGTCGGCGTCTCGGCGGTGCTGTTCTGGATGCACTGGCAGCTGGCGCTGTTCATCCTGCTGCTGAATCCCGTGGTGATCCTGTTTTCGACCCGGCTCGGCAAACGGGTGAAGGATCTGAAAAAGCATGAAAATCGCGCCTTCGAGGTTTTTCAGGAGACCCTCTCCGAAACCCTCGATGCGCTGACCCAGATTCGCGCGATGAACCGCGAAAAACACTATCTGGCGCGGGTGACCGACAGGGCGGCCGAAATTCGCCGGCACGCAGCGGCGTTTGCCTGGAAATCGGATGCGCTGAGCCGGTTTTCATTCTTCGTGTTTCTTGCCGGCTTCGATGCCTTCCGTGCCGGCGCGATGCTGATGGTGGTGTTTTCCGATCTCTCCATCGGCGAGATGCTGGCGGTGTTCGGCTATCTTTGGTTCATGATGACGCCGGTCCAGGAGTTGGTGAACATGCAGCATGCCTGGTTTGCCGCCAATGCCGCGCTGGGGCGGATCAATGCCCTGCTCGGACTGCACAGCGAGCCGCAATACCCGGCGCAGCGCGATCCCTTCTCCGGCCAGCCCACCGTCGGCATTACGCTCGAGCATGTCGGCTTTGCCTACGCGGAGGGCGACACGGTGCTGGACGACGTCAGTTTCGCGGTGGCGCCGGGTGAAAAGGTCGCGCTGGTGGGGGCCTCCGGTGGCGGCAAGTCAACGCTGGTGCAGGCCTTGCTCGGCTTGTACCCGGTCCGGTCGGGCAGGATTCTGTATGGCGATACCCCCGTCACTGAGATCGGCTGGGAGGCGGTGCGCGAGCATGTCGGCGTGGTGCTGCAGCACCCGGTGCTGTTCAACGACAGCGTTCGCGCCAATCTGACGCTGGGACGCGATGCCGGGGACGAAATGCTATGGCAGGCGCTGGAAATCGCCCAGCTCGCCGACATCATCGCCGCCCTGCCGCACGGCCTGGATACCGTGGTGGGGCGGCAGGGCGTGCGCCTGTCCGGCGGGCAGCGTCAAAGGCTGGCCATTGCGCGGATGATCGTCGCCAACCCCAGGATCGTCATTCTCGACGAGGCCACCTCGGCGCTCGACACCGACACCGAGCGGCATTTGCACCAGGCGCTGGGCAAGTTCCTTTCCGGGCGTACCACGCTGATCATCGCGCATCGGTTGTCGGCGGTAAGGCAGGCCGACCGCATCCTGGTGTTCGAAAACGGCCGCGTGGTGGAAGAGGGCGCCCATGACGAACTGATCGACCGCGGCGGCCTGTACCACAAGCTTTATCGCCACCCCTGAAACCGCACCGAAATAAATCGCGCAATAACAGCATTTTCTGATATAGTGCGGATCGTTGTGTTTGCAGCATCAGGCAAGGCCCCTTCTGACGGGCGCATTTCAGCCTCGGGACTGTTCCACAGCCCCATCGTCCCTGACCTCTTTGTGCCGCGGTTTACGTGCGGCGACAAGTCTTGCGGTTGGCGCCGATGTTTTTCGACGCGGCCGGACCCTATCCGATCGTTATTTCAATGACCGAAGCCCCGCGGGGCGGGTCGATGGCGCTATTGCGCGCCCTGAAAAAGGTATTGCCATGAGCTTTTCCGAACTGGGACTTGATCCCCTCATCCTTAAATCCGTCCGCGACGCCGGCTACGAAACCGCGACGCCGGTACAGGTGCAGGCGATCCCCGCCGCGCTGACCGGCCGCGACCTGCTGGTGTCGTCGCACACCGGTAGCGGCAAGACCGCCGCATTCATCCTGCCGTCGATCCAGCGCATGCTGGCCGAGCCGGCCGTCAAAGGCATGGGCCCGCGCGTGCTGGTGCTGACCCCGACGCGCGAACTCGCGCTGCAGGTCGAAAAGGCGGCCATAACCTATGGCAAGGAACTGCGCCGTTTCCGCACCGCCTGTCTGGTCGGCGGCGCGCCGTACGGCCTGCAGTTGAAGCGTCTGTCGCAGCCCGTCGATGTGGTCGTCGCGACCCCCGGTCGACTGATCGACCATCTGGAGCGCGGCAAGATCGACTTCTCGCGCCTGGAAGTGCTGGTGCTGGATGAAGCCGACCGCATGCTGGACATGGGTTTTGTCGACGACATCAAGGCCATCGCGGCGCGTTGCCCGAAGGTGCGCCAGACCCTGCTGTTCTCGGCCACGCTCGACGGCGTGGTCGGCAACTTGGCGCGCGAACTGACGCAGGATGCGCTGCGCATTGAGATCGCAGCCGTTCCCGTCCAGGAATCCAAGATCGAGCAGCGCCTGCTGTTCGCCGACAACATGGACCACAAGAACCGCTTGCTCGACGCGCTGCTGCGCAACGTGGAGATGACGCAGGCGATCGTGTTTGCCGCCACCAAGCGCAGCACCGAGGAGATCTCCGATCTGCTGTCCGAAAGCGGGTTTGCCTCGGATGCGCTGCACGGCGACATGCAGCAGGGACAACGCAATCGCGCCCTTCAGCGCCTGCGCGAAGGCCGCACCAAGGTGCTGGTGGCAACCGACGTCGCTGCGCGCGGCATCGATGTGGCGGGCATCAGCCACGTCATTAACTTCGACCTGCCGCGCCAGGCCGAAGACTACGTGCACCGTATCGGCCGCACCGGCCGCGCCGGCCGTACCGGCATCGCGGTGAGTTTCGCCGGGATGCGCGAGGGCGGGCTGGTCAAGAATATCGAACGCTATACCGGCAATCGCATCGAAGTGCACACCCTGCCGGGGCTGGAGCCGACCCAGAAGCCGGCTTCCGGCCGTCCGGCATCGGCAGGCCGCCCCCGCGGCAACGGCGCACCGCGCAGCGGTTTCGGCGAAAAGCGCAGCTTCGGCGAGCGCAGCGAACCGCGCAGCTATGGCGATCGCCCGCCGCGTGGCGACAGCCGCGACAATCGCGACCGCGGTTATCGCGCCGATGCCCGTCCCGGCGGCGACCGTCCGGCGCGCAGCGATGCGCCGCGCGGCAACCGCTTTGAACAGGCCGCGCGCGGCCCGTCCGACGTGCCCCGAATGACCGGCGACCGTCCGCCGCGCAATGAGGGCTATCGCGGCGCCACCGCGGCGGTCGCGCCCAAGACCGAAGTCAACGGCAACAGCGTTGAGTACTGGGAAAAGCGCGAGCGCGAGGCCAAGGCCAGGGCGGCGACGCCCCGCGGCTACGGAGATCGCGGCAACGCCGCTCGACCTGGCCAGCCGCGCGGCCCCGCCAATGAAAACCGGGGCGGCGCCAACCGCGTCGGTGTGCGCGGCCGCTTCAAGGACTAAGCGTCCATAGCCGGCAGGAACAAAGGGGGGTTTCACGTGAAACCCCCTTTTGCATGGCGGAGCCGCCCCGTGCGTGGATCGGGGCGTCGAGGTTTTGCAATAATCCCCGGCGGAAGGGATCAACACTGAATACCGAACAACAGCATCGGCTTCCGGCTTGGCGCTGGGTGGGCGATCGCGGACTTTTGGTGGCGACGGGCGAGGCCACCCTGGCCTGTTATGCCATGCTGACATCGCTGGCCTTCGACGAGGTGGAGGATGTCGTTCCGGCCGAGGGCTCCCTGTTGCTGGTTTTGCGCCCGGGCGTTTCGCTTTCGGCCAGGCTGCGCGAGGCGCTTGCCGCGCCGGTGCCCGAAGTCCCCGCCGCAAGCGGAAAGCTGCACGAAATTCCCGTCGCCTATGGCGGGGAGGCCGGACCGGACCTGGCTGAAATGGCGAGGCGGGCGGGGTTGAGCATGGACGCTTACATAGCGCATCATGCCGCCGGAGAATACACCGTGGCTTTCCTTGGGTTTCAACCCGGGTTCCCCTATTTGCGCGGCTTGCCCTCGGCGCTGCATGCGCCGCGACGATCCAGGCCCCGCGTTCGGGTGGATGCGGGCAGCGTGGCGGTGGGCGGTTCGTACACCGGAATCTATCCAGCCAGCGGGCCGGGCGGCTGGAATATCGTGGGCCGTTCGCCGGTGGCGCTGTTCGACCCGCAGCGCGAAGCGCCGGCCTTGCTGCTGCCGGGCGACCGGGTGCGCTTTGTGCCGACGTGAAATCAAACATTGAAAGTACATGGCCCCAAGGGGTGATTTTGGAAACGAGTGTCTCTGCCTTCAAACACGGTTTGCGGAATGATCGAGATTTTGCGCGCCGGCCAGTGTGACCTGGTCATGGATCTGGGCCGGCCCGGGCATGGCGCCCTTGGCGTACCGGCCGGAGGCGCGGCCGACCCCGGAGCGCTGGCGGCGGCTAACCGTCTGGTAGGAAACGACGAGGCCGAGGCGGGACTCGAAATGACCCTGACAGGGCCGTCCCTGCGTTTCCCCGAGGGGGGCGTGGTGGCGCTGACCGGCGCACACTTCGAGGCGACATCTGGCAGCGGCACTGCGGTGGCTTGGAACGAGACTTTGGTCCTGGCCGCCGGCGAGACCCTGAGTCTGGGCCGGGCGCTGGCGGGGTGCCGCTGCTGGATGGCATTTCGCGGCGGGCTTGCGCTGCCGCGGGTAATGAACAGCCGTAGCACATTTCTTCCTGCCGGATTTGGAGGGCTGCGGGGCCGGGCTTTGCGGACGGGCGACATGCTGGCAGTCGGAGCAATTACAGGCGAGGTTCGTCGGCTGCGCGCGCAGCCGCTTCCCGACGCTCGGGGAGCGTCCTTGCGTGTGGTGGCGGGTCCGCAGTCCGCCCGATTTGACGATTCCGGACTCGCGGCTTTCTTTACCGGCCGCTTCAGGGTGAGCGGCGCTTCCGACCGGCGCGGGCTGCGGCTGTCCGGGCCGGTGCTGAGCCATGCGCGGATCGATCTGCCGTCGCAGGGCGTGCTGCCGGGTGCGGTGCAGGTTCCGCCGGATGGCCAGCCGATCATCCTGGGATGGGATGGGCCGGTCACCGGGGGCTATCCGGTGATTGCGGGCGTGGTTGCCGCCGACTGGCCGCGGCTGGCGCAGTTGCGGCCGGGTGACGAGGTGAGCTTCGCCACCATCGACATCGAAACTGCGTGGGCGCTGGCTGCGGCCCGCTGGAAAATCGAGGAATCTGGATGATCGAACTGAATGCCGATGTCGGCGAGGGCTACGATGACGCCGGCCTGATGCCCTACCTGACGCGCGTGTCGATCGCCTGCGGCGGCCACGTCGGCGATGCTGTCAGCATGGCCGCGGCCCTGCGCCTGGCCGCGGAACATGGCGTCGCGGCAGGCGCCCACCCGAGCTATCCTGACCGTGCCCGGTTCGGCCGTCGGCCGCTGACGGCGTCCGCGGACGACGTCTTTGCCTGGGTCACGCAGCAGACCGAAATGCTGGCCGAGCAGGCCGCGCGGCAGGGGATCCGGTTGACGCACCTGAAGCCGCACGGCGCGCTGTACAACGTGGCGGCAAGGGACCCGGCGGTTGCGCAAGCGATCGCGCGGGCGGTGGTGGCGCTCGACCCAGGCCTGTTGCTGGTGGGGTTGTCCGGTTCGCAGCTGGTGATCGCGGGTCGTGCCGCGGGACTGGGCGTGCTGAACGAGGCGTTTGCCGATCGCCGCTATCGGGCCGATGGCCATCTGGTTTCACGTGAAACACCGGACGCCTTGATCACCGATCCGCTGGCGGCGGCTGCGCAGGCCCGTGCGCTGGCACAAGGGGGTCCGATCAACGCGCATGGCGGCGGCACGATACAGGTGCGGGCCGACACGATCTGCCTGCACGGCGACAGCCCCAATGCATTAAATATTGCCCGGGCCGTCCATGCCGAGCTCAATCGCGGATAATTCCGCCCCTGTGTTTTTGAATTGCTGACCCATGCCGCTTCTTACCTTTGACCGACTCGAACTGGCCTACGGCCACTGGCCGCTTCTCGACGGCGCCTCGCTTGTGATCGAGGCGGGCGAGCGCATCGGCCTGATCGGCCGCAACGGCACCGGAAAATCGAGCCTGCTGAAAATCATCGCCGGAATCAATCCGCCGGATGCCGGAGACGTGTGGCGCAAGCCCGCCCTGAAGCTTGCCTATGTGCCGCAGGAGCCGCAGTTCCAACCAGGACATACGGTGTTCGAGGCAGTGGCCGAGGGTGTGGGCGAGGCGCAAAAACTGCTGGCCGAGTACCATGCCGTGGCGCATGCGATGGCGGAAGGCGACGACACGGTATATGCCGATTTCGAGCGGTTGTCGCATGAGCTGGAGCTGGCCGATGCCTGGCGGCTCAACAGTCGGGTGGAGGAGACGTTGCAGCGACTTGGCCTGGACGCCGATCGTGCGGTCGACACGCTGTCGGGCGGCCTCAAAAAACGCGTGGCGCTGGCGCGCGCACTGGTTACCGATCCCGAATTGCTGTTGCTGGACGAGCCCACCAACCACCTCGACTTTGCTGCGATCGAGTGGCTGGAAAGCCTGCTCACCGACTTCAAGGGCGCGCTGCTGTTCATCACCCACGACCGGCGCTTTCTGGACAACGTCGCCAACCGCATAATCGAGCTTGATCGTGGCCAGTTACGCGAATATCAAGGCAATTTCACCGCCTATCAGGCTAAAAAGGCCGAGCAGCTGGAAATTGAGGCGGTCCATAACCGCAAGTTCGACAAATTCTGGAAGCAGGAGGAGGTCTGGATACGCAAGGGCGTGCAGGCAAGGCGCTGCCGCGACGAGGGCCGGGTGCGGCGGCTTGAGGCCTTGCGCCTCACGCGCGAGGCGCGCCTGAGCCGGACCGGACAAGTCGGCTTTCAGATCGATTCGGGCGACCGATCCGGCAAGGTGGTGGCCGAATTCGAGCACGTCACTTACGGTTACGATGACCGCACGCTGATCCGCGATTTTTCGACCACCATCCTGCGCGGCGACAAGCTGGGCCTGCTCGGCCCCAACGGCGCTGGAAAAACCACCCTGATCCGCCTGATTCTGGGGGAGCTGCAGCCGCAGTCCGGCAAGATCAAGCAGGGCACCAAGCTGGAAGTCGCCTATTTCGACCAGTTCCGCAACCAGTTGAACGACGAGGCGACGCTGATAGACACGATTTCCCCGGGCTCGGACTTTGTCGAAATCGGCGGGCAGAAAAAGCATGTCATCAGCTACCTGGAGGACTTCCTGTTCCCCGCCGAGCGCGCCCGGGCCAAGGTGTCGGCGCTGTCCGGCGGCGAGCGCAACCGGCTGCTGCTGGCGCGGCTGTTCGCCCGCCCGGCCAACCTGCTGGTGCTGGACGAGCCGACCAACGATCTCGACATCGATACCCTGGAGCTGCTGGAGCAGCTGTTGCAGG
>JAUPLV010000190.1 GCA_030836725.1 Pseudomonadota bacterium
CTTCCGACAGCCAGACGCCGGCCGGCTTCCTGCCGAAGTAGCGCTCGAACACCGCGACGCCATGCTGCAGGTGCCAGCGTGCGCGCGCCGCGCCGCCCGGATAGGCGGCGGCTTCCGGAACGGGAACATCGGGCAGCGCGTCGCGCAGGTTGGTGAAATCGTTCAGCAACGGCACGATGGGATGGCCGTAAGGCGTCATCGACAATTCTATTTGCCCGCGGTCGGCGAGCGCGCGGTAGCGCGGAATCAGACCGGCCATGCAGTGCTGCATCAGGTGCAGCAGCTCATGGCGGTCGGCGGCCGAAAATCCATTTTCCTGCGCCAGCAGGCGCTGCACCAGCGGCAACGTGCGCAGCGAGTTGCCCAGCCAGGCGAGGTGATACCAGGTCAGCAGGTCGAGAAAATACTGCTCGGACAAATAGCCCAGGTGCCATTGCCGATCGGCGCTGCCGGCCTCGGCGGCGCTGGTCATGCGCACCAGGCGGTGGAACGCCGGATATGGATGGATCATGCGCGGGGCATGGCAGCGCTGGCAATCCTGGATGATGCGCTGGCGGCTGGCGGCGTCCGACGGGATGCGCTCGACGCCGGACAGCAGGTTCAGCATGTGATCCTGGGTCGGCTTGCCGTGTTTGAGCAGCGCGTCCATTTGCTGCGAATAATCGTCCAGCTGCTCCAGCAGCACCGGCGCGAAGTTCACCACCGCATGCATATCCGGATACCGTTCCAGATGCGCCGCCATGTCGCTGTAATCCTTGATCCCGTGCAGGTACACCCAGGGCAGGTGGTAGGCGCCCCGGAGACCTTCGCGGTAATACGGCTGGTGCATGTGCCAGCACAGCACCACGTTCAATTTAGCCGTCATAGTCGTTTTGCAGCCTCACGTACAGGTTCTGGCCGAGCATCGCCGGGGTCACCAGGACGATGCCTTCCTTGGTGACATGGAAGCGCCTGGCGTCCTCGACCGGGTCTTCGCCGATCACCGTTCCGTCGTGAATCACGCAGCCCTTGTCGATGATGGCGCGGGTGATGCGGCAATGGCTGCCGATGCTGACCTTGGGCAGGATCACGCTGTCCTTGACGTGGCTGTAGTTTTCCACGGTGGTGGCGAAGAACAGCACCGAGCGCTTGACCCGCGCGCCCGACAGGATGCAGCCGCCGGCGATCAGCGAATCGATCGCCTCGCCGCGCCGGCCCTCGTCGTCGAGGATGAACTTGGCCGGCGGATATTGCGGCTGATAGGTCCAGATCGGCCAGTCGCGGTTGTACAGATTGAGCTCGGGTTCGACCGAGCACAGTTCCATGTTGGTCTGCCAGTAGGAATACAGCGTCCCCACATCGCGCCAGTAGTCCGGCAAGCCTTCCTTGTTGCGGAAGGGGAAGGCGATTGCGCGGGCCTTTTCAATATTGTTGGGAATGATGTCCTTGCCGAAGTCGTGGCTGGACTCGTTATTGGTCGCATCCTCGATCAGCGTCTTGTAAAGAAAATCTTTCGAGAAGATATATATCCCCATCGACACCAGCGCGATGCCAGGCTTGCCGGGGATGCAGTCGGGATGTTTGGGCTTTTCGGTAAAGCGGGTGATCCGCATGTTCTCGTCGACCGACATCACGCCGAATCCAGTCGCCTCGGCGGCCGGCACCTCGATGCTGCCGACGGTGAAATCCGCGCCGGTCTGCACGTGATACAGCAGCATCTCCGAGTAATCCATGGTGTAGACATGGTCGCCACCCAGCACCAGGACATACTCGGGATGGTGGCGCTGCATGATGTCGATGTTCTGGAACAGCGCATCGGCGGTGCCCTGGTACCACTCCTTCTTGTTGGTGCGCTGCTGCGCCGGCAGGATTTCGACGAACTCGCCGATCTCGGCGCGCATGAAACCCCAGGCACGCTGCAGATGCCGTATCAGCGAATGTGACTTGTATTGCGTCAGCACGCCGATGCGGCGGATGCCCGAGTTGACGCAGTTGGACAGCGGGAAATCGATGATGCGGTATTTGCCGCCGATCGGCACCGCCGGCTTGGCGCGCCAGGCGGTGAGATCCTTCAGCCGCGAGCCCTCGCCGCCCGCCAGCACCAGCGCCAGCGTCCTGCGCGTGAGATCGGTCACCATCTTGGGTTCGGTGTAATAGCGGTAGAGCCGCTCCTGTTGATCTTTTGAAATAGCCATGCCCCGCTCCAGTTTTATGATGTTTTGAAATACGTTTCGAGATTGTGAATCATGACAGAGAAAATGCGGTCGCAATCGCGCCCTGCACACCCAGGCGGCTGTTGGTGATCAGGTAAATCGGGGTGCGCTCGACCACCCCGCGCATGCGGCCCTTGTCGCTGGCCGCCGCCATGAAGCGCGGCGACTGGATGCGGGCCCGCAGATGCTGGGTGATGCCGCCCGCAAGATACAGCCCGCCGCGCGGCTGGTACAGCAAGGCGACATTGCCGACCCAGGCGCCATAGAGATCGACGAACAGATCGAGCGCGGCCCCGGCGGCGGCATCGTTTGCTTCCGCGCGCGCAACCAGCGCGGCGCCGTCCATCGGCGCATCGGGCAGCGGCTGGGCGCGCTCGGCGCAGCAGAAACGATACAGGTCGTCCATCGCCATGCCCGATACCACGCGCTCCCACGACACATGGCCGTATGCGGCGCGCAGCCGTTCCAGCAAACGCGCCTGCATCGCATTGGCCGGCGCGAAGTCGACGTGCCCCCCTTCGGTGGCAAAGCTGCGCGTGCGCCCGTCGGCTTCGGCCACCATGAAGGCCAGCCCCAGCCCGGTTCCGGCGCCGGTGATCGCGCGCACGCCGCCGGGTTCGGCGGGCTGCGGATTCAGCCCGATGACATCGTCCGCGGTCAGCGTCGCCACACCAGCCGCCGCCGCCTGAAAATCATTGATGAACCGCACGGTGGCAATGCCGAGCGAGGCTCCCATGTCGGCGGCATCGAGCGACCAGTCCAGATTGGTGAGCGCGGCGTGCTGTCCATGCAGGGGGCCTGGCAGCGCCAGCATCAGGGTATCCGGCGAGAGCGGCAGCCGCGCATCGTCGACAAACTGGCGGACCAGATCGTCCGCCGTTGCAAACGCGGCGCTCGGATATACCCGCTCGAAACGCAACTGTTGCGCGCCCGCCACGCCGTCCGCCACCCAGGCCAGTCGGCTTTTGGTTCCCCCGATATCGCCCGCGATCAGTTCCATCCTGGACTACAGGCCCGCCGTGCGCTGGCTCATGCGCCGGTAGTAATTGATGAGCGCATTGGTCGATGCATCGTGACCCGATGCCGGCGAATCGGCCCGCAGTTCGGGCAGGATGCGGCTGGCCAGCTGCTTGCCGAGCTCGACCCCCCATTGGTCGTAGGAGTTGAGATTCCAGATCACGCCCTGCACGAAAATCTTGTGCTCGTACAGCGCGATCAGCATGCCCAGCGCGTGCGGCGTCAGTTTTCGCAGCAATATCGCGTTGCTCGGATGGTTGCCGTCGAACACCTTCTGTTCCACGAACTGGTCCGTCTGCGCCTGCGTTTCCTCGCGGGTGCGGCCGCGCATCAGCGCCTCGGTCTGCGCCAGAAAATTAGCGATCAGGATGTCGTGGTGATCCTGCAATTCGGTGTGCGGCTGTACCGACACGATGAAATCGGCCGGAATCATCCTGGTGCCCTGGTGCAGCAATTGATAGAAGGCATGCTGGCCATTGATGCCGGTGGCCCCCCAGACGATGGCGCCGGTGGCGTAGTCCACCGGCTTGCCGTCGCGGTCGACCGACTTGCCGTTGCTTTCCATGTCGGCCTGCTCCAGATACGCCGGCAGGCTGCGCAGATAGTGGTCGTACGGCAAAACCGCATGCGATTCCGCGTCGAAGAAATTGTTGTACCACACGCCCAGAAGCGCCAGGATCACCGGCATGTTCTGCGCCAGCGGGGCATGGCGGAAGTGCTCGTCCATCGCATAGGCTCCATCCAGCAGCTCGTTGAAACCTTCCT
>JAUPLV010000191.1 GCA_030836725.1 Pseudomonadota bacterium
TGCTGTACCCGATGGATGACATGGAGGCGATGGAATTCCTGCTCGACAAGATCCGCGCCACCAAGAACAACAGCGAGTTCTTCGATTCCATGCGGCGGGGATGATCGCCCGATCCGGGGATGGATTCGCCCTTCGACCGGCAGCCCGACTTTTTTGAGTCGGCTCCGTCCCCGATCCGCTTCATCAACATCCGCCAGTTCTGGACGCCCGCGGAAATCCTGGTCTCCGTGCTCATTGCGGCCTGGGTTTTTGGCAGATCGACATCAAGCCCCTGGCCGTGGTGGCTCGCCTGTAAAAACCCCGGGTCAGCGGCTCCTGGGCGGAGTCAGCCGCAACGACCGTCGGGGCCGCGCGCTTTCATGGCGCTGCGCTCGCGGGCCTGAATCTCGAAATAATTGTCCCAGTAGGGGTTTCTTCCCCGCATCAGCTGCCAGAGACTGGAAAGCGGATAAGCCAGAAAGAACAACAAGCCCCACTGCTCGTACTGCCTGACATGTTCAAGCTCGTGCAAACGCAGGCGCTCCAGTCCCTGCTCGGTGCGGCCAATGATCACGTGGCCGAGCGTGATCGCCTCGAAAGCGAACTTCAGCCCGGGAAATGCAAGGGGCGTTCCGGCGGCAAGGGAAACCTCAAGCACCCCCCGCTTTCCGCGAATCGAGCCGCCGAAAACGAATGCCAGGGTTGCGGCCAGCAGCCCCACCATCGAGCACGGCGCGGCCCAGACATAGCGTGCGATCCGGATCAACAACACGGACTCTCCCGCAAAGAAGCCGCTGTCGGGAGGCGTTGCCGCGCGGGGCCGTCCGCCGCGCGTCCCTGTCGGGTGACGGCCTGATTCGGGATGATCGAGTACAACACCTGTCGCAGCGCGAGATCCCGCAGGTCGCCTGTCACCGATGTTCCCATCCGGCTGGTGACGTAGGCATAGCCGATGCCGGCCTCGGGATCGGCGAAGCCAAGCGAACCGCCTGTTCCGGGCGATCCGAACGAGCCCTCGTTGCCGAATGGCCACACTGGGCAGCGCTTCATGAAGGCAAGCGAAAACCGAACGCCGTCGCCCATCATGCATTCGTCGTAGAAGCCTCGGCTTGGTGGAATCGCCGGCGCCGCCAGGGCGCGCAGCGTTTCCGTGCGCAGCTTGAGCCCCCGCCCGCCGGTCGCGAACACGCAACAGGCGCCGCCCAGCTCGCGACGGCGGCAGACGTTCTCAGCAAAGGCGTCGCGCACGGCCTCAAATCCCGTGCTCCCATGCCCCTCGATAGGAAAGGCGTTGCGATGCTTCATGGGGCGGATCCCGCCTTATTCCGAAAGCCGGCGCGATGGGCCATTCTCTTCTTCTCCCCGGCGACGGGAGTACCCCGTCCCGACCAGCCGGAACTTATCATTGAGGTCGCGGGTGGAGAGGTAGAAATAGAATCCGCCGTACTTCGCATTCTTTCTCTCCCCCTCCGGGACCATGCGCCGCTCAAGCTTGTCGTACTCCACGGGGAGGGCGTAGGTCCCGATCGCCCGCTCGTCAGCGGGTGCGCTTTCGATCCAGACCCGCTCGCCCCGCAACAGCAGCGCCTCACCCCCGCCGGTGTAGGGGGCTGCCCACGCCGTCAGATAACTGACCGTCTGGTCGCAGAGGGCTTCATATAGATCCCCCTGTCGCGGGAAACCTACGCCCTCCGGCAACAGGCTGCGCTCATACTCCCGTGCCCACTCCATTTCGGGCCAACCCACGGAGCCGCGCCTCCCTGCCTTCATTTCATCCATCAGGTTATCGATGGTGAGATTCCATTCCGCCGGACGCGGCGGCAACGGCGGCCTGACATGGGGCTGCGCCGTCACCGGCTGGCCATGCCCAAGGTTGCGCCCCCAGCTCAACAACCGCCTCAACCCGTTCAACATGGCGCCCCCTGAGTCATCGCAACCGGAAACATAACGGAAATGGGGCGGCGGAAACAGGCGTAAACCTCCCTTGATCGGTGCCACCCATTACCAGGAGAACCTGTCGCGCAGCAGAAGCCCTGTTGGAGAGCAAGCCAGATTGGGCTGCGCCCCTGCTGAGGCTAACCGGTTTCGGAACATCCTGGCCCGCTACGAACAGGGGGCAAGGCCCGCCCGAATCTAGCATCCCTGCGAATGCTCGATCCGCAGACGCCGAAAGCGCGATCCCGCCTTGTCATAAATCCAATATTGGCTGAAGCTGTTGTTGTAGTGCGGTTGATGGTCGATACGAATGCTCGGCTCTCCATCGATCAGTCCCACCGACAGGCCGAAGCTGCCGCTATCGGGCGTTTCGGCTTGCATCAGGACCTGAGACTTTCCACGAAAGCTTGCCTTGACCAGGACGCTCCCGCCCCAAATGCCGTTACTTGCGGACGATCTGGACTGGTTATTGGCTCGCGGCAGATGCTCAAGAGTGAATCGAATGGATTCACCGTTCAACTTGAACAGACGATCGGTCAAGGTGATCGGGAGCAACAACAAGTCGCCCGAAGATGAGGGCGCCTCCTGCAGGGGCGGCAACTTGCTCTGAGGGGCCGCCGGCTCGTCCTGATAGGGCGGCGGCGCGCTCGGGTCGAGTAGCTTTCGCCAGTTTTCCTCGTCAATCGAGAAGCTGCCTTTACTGATGAAGTTGATCGCTGCCGGCTTCGGCTGCCTCTTGTTCCATACGAATAAGTTGCTCTCAGGCTCAACGCCGGATGAAAAGTAGCTGGCAGGCTGATCTGGATCAAGATAGGCCGATGCAAACATCGGGGTAATCGCCAGTACAAAATCGATTTCACCCGTGACCCACGTCCGCTTAAGCAGCAAGTCAGGCTGGCCGTCGCCGTTCATGTCGCCGAGCCAGAGCAATTCCTGTTTCGTGAAAGCCATCCCGCTCGCCGGCGGGAGCAAGACCGTCGATGCGCCGCGTGGCATTTCCCGATCCGCCAGGATTTCCAGCGATCCGGCCAGCAGCTTGCCGTCTGGGCGTTTCTCGTGCCGGGTATAAAACCTCCATTTTTGCCCATCCACATCGGCTGACGCCAGCCAGCCTTCCCGCATTACATCGGGGGCAACGTAACTTTGAAATCGGCCCGGGGTCAGGTGCTGAGCGCCTCCGCTGTCGAGCTGAATGCGCGCCAACAGCAAGGCGTCAACAGGCGCCTTGAGTGAAATGCCTGTTGGTTTGGCGGGGCGGGCGAGCGGTTTCCCCGCCAGCAGACGGTCCGCATTTTCGCCGGTAACGGAAATCAGATCCGGCTCGGTTGTCGCAGTAACCGGTTCAACCGCAAGAACGCCTTCCTTTACGGATAGGGCGTACCAGCGCTGCTCTGCTACCCAGGTCGACAGCCTGGTTTTTTTCGCGCGATCGGATTGATTCAGTTCTTCGCCGGGAAGCGCCAGTTGCAGCCACTTATCCTCGGCCCATGAGCATTGGCCCCCGAGCATTGCACATAGAAGCAGCAGCCTCTTAAGGATGAGATTCGATGCCGGTCTAAACGAAATGGTCATGGGGACTCCAAAAAATGCAATCGGGTTCCAGGAAGGGCTTGGGTGCGCAAGCGTGCAATGCAGGCAGGCAGGCGGCGGGAGATTCTCTTTGGTGAAGACTTCATGCACGTTACGGTGCTGAATATCGATGCGGCGCGAGCAAGCGCCGGCAAGATTGCCGACCGGCTTCTCGAAGGGCGGCGGATTTCGAAATGAATCGTTCGCACGCAAAGCCGGAAATTCCTGCGCCCCTGGCTTGAGACCGCTTGCGGCAGGTTTCTTTGCATTCTCGAGTGCCTGCCTGGCATACATTTGGTGCTCCTTCCAGGAAGGTTGAACGGTACGTAATCGCCTGCGCCATGTTAAGCCAATATTGCAGGCGCCAAGAGGAATCCAACGCGGCGCCAACCGGCGCTGCGCGGATGTATCGCGCTGCATCCAGCGGCCGAAGGACGCGACGGCTCAGCCTTGACAGGCTGCCAGTAAAGCCTTTACTGGCAG
>JAUPLV010000192.1 GCA_030836725.1 Pseudomonadota bacterium
CGGTTGCGTGTGCTGCACCATTTCCGGCAGCCTGTCGCCGACACTGAAGAACCTGTGGATGGCACGGCAGAAGGGCGACATCCCCGCATTCGAGCGCGTCATCATCGAAACCACCGGCATCGCCGATCCGGCCCCCGTGCTCGACAACCTGCTGCACGACAATTGGATACGCGCGCGCTTCCGTCTCGATGGCGTCGTCACCACGGTCGATGCCCTGTTCGGCATGGATCAGCTGGATGAACACTTCGAAGCCGTCAAACAGGTGGCGGTGGCCGACAAGCTCCTGCTGACCAAAACCGATCTCACCCCGGCCGAAACGGTGGCCGCGCTGAGCGAACGGCTGGCGGCTCTCAACCCGGCGGCCGATATTCTTTCTGTCACACACGGCGAACTCGATCCCACCGTGATCCAGAATCTGGGCTTGTGGAATGCCGAAACCAAATCACTGGAAGTGGCGCGCTGGCTGAAGCAGCAGCGCTACCAGCCCGCCCGCACCAGCGCGCCCGGCGGCAAGCCGCAGCCCACCTCTCACGACACGCGCATCCAGGCCTTTTCGGTGGTGCACGACGCACCCCTGGATCGCTACGGCCTGCAGTCGGCGCTGTCCATGCTCACTTCGTTCCGCGCCGAAAACCTGCTGCGCTTCAAGGCGATCGTGAATTTGCAGGGCGAACCCCAGCCGGTGGTACTGCATGGCGTGCAGCACGTGCTGTATCCCGAGGTAAAGCTCGACGCCTGGCCGGACGACGACCACCGCAGCCGCTTCGTGTTCATCGTGCGCGACCTCGAACCCGAGTTCGTCGCCAAGCTACTGGCCGATTTCTCCGGCGCAGCAAGCAGCCATACCGAGGCTGCGCCATGAACCTCGCGCAAAAACTGCTCATCGGCGCAATTCGGGTGTATCAGCTGGCGCTCTCACCCTGGCTGGGACGTCAGTGCCGCTACCTGCCAACCTGCTCGGAATACGGCAAGGAAGCGATCGAAAAACACGGTGCGTGGAAGGGCAGCTGGCTGGCCGCCAGACGTATCGGCCGCTGCCGCCCCGGCTGTGCGCATGGCTACGATCCGGTGCCGCCGCCCGATGTGCGCAAATAGCCCGCGCGAGTAGAATGCGGGCCATGTTCCCGCGCCGCCTGACTTCCTGGCTGTTCGTCCTGACCCTGCTGTTCGGTCAGGCGGCGGCGTTCGCGCATGCGCTCGGCCATCTCGACCCATACGATTCTGCGCTGCCCGACAAGGCCTGCGAAGTCTGCGTCGCCCAGGCCAGTCTCGGCAGCGCCGCGCCGGCGGCGGTGTTCAGCCAGCCCATCGAGTCCGTTTGCCACATCGAGTTGCCGGCCGCGACGCTGCCGCCCGCAACCGTCTCGACCCGCCACGCGCAAGCCCGCGCGCCGCCTGGCGCCATCTGAAATCCGGACCTGAAGCCGGCTGCCGCGAGGCCTGCCGACCGCGTTCTCATTTTTGATGGAGTTCCACCATGTTGCGACCCGCTCTGCTGGCGGCCGCGCTCGCGACCGCCTTTCCGGCGCATGCCGACCCCCAACTCGACGCCCTGCGTGCCGAATTGCAGGAACTGAAATCCGCCTACGAGGCGCGCATCCAGGCACTGGAAGCGCGGCTGCAAAAAACCGAGGCCCAAACCGCCGAGGCCGCGGTCAAGGCAGAACCTGCGCCCGTTCGCGCCGGGTTCAACCCCGATGTTTCGCTCATCCTGCAAGGCAAATACGCGTATCTGGAAGACCGCGCCGACCACGGCATTACCGGTTTCCTGCCCTCTGGCGCGGAAGGTCCGTCACGCGGCTTTTCTGTGGACGAAAGCGAACTGGTGCTCTCCGCCAGCATCGATCCCTGGTTCCGCGGCTACCTGAATGCCGTGCTTGCCGACGAAGCGGTCGAAGTCGAGGAAGCCTGGTTCCAGACCACCGGCCTGGGACAGGGCCTGTCGATCAAGGGCGGACGCTTCCGTTCCGGGATTGGCTACCAGAACGAACAGCATCCACACGCCTGGGATTTCGCCGCCAACAGCCTGGTCTACGAGGCCTTGTTCGGAGAAGGCTATGGTCAGGACGGCCTGCAAATGAAGTGGCTGGCGCCGACCGACACCTTCCTCGAATTCGGCGCGGAAGCCGGACGCGGCGGCGCCTTCCCAAGCACGGAACGCGACAGCAATGGCTTCCCCAGCCTCGCGCTGTTCGGCCACGTCGGCGACGATGTCGGCGCATCCAACAGCTGGCGCGCCGGGCTGTCGTATCTGCATACCAAACCGCAGGCGCGCGCCTTTGAGGGCAACGACCTCGGCGACGTCGGCGTGGCGGGCGACTTCTCCGGCAAGAGCCGCACCTGGCTGGCCGACTTCGTGTGGAAATGGGCGCCGAACGGCAACGCCACGCAGCGGAATTTCAAGTTCGCCGCCGAATACTTCCAGCGCCGCGAATCGGGCGAACTGTCCTGCGACGATGCCGGCGCGGATGCCAGCCTGTGCACCGGCGGCGTCACCGGCCCCTATTCAGCCGACCAGTCGGGCTTCTACGCGCAAGGCGTCTATCAATTCATGCCGCACTGGCGCGTAGGTTACCGCTACGACCAGCTGCTGCGCGGCGACATCGTGTTCAACGGTGCGGATGCCGGAGCCACCCTGGCTTCGCTCGCCGATTACGACCCGCGCCGGCACAGCCTGATGCTCGACTACAGCCCGTCTGAATTCTCCCGCCTGCGCCTGCAGTACTCGCGCGACCAGGCCCAGCAGGCCATCGACGAAAACCAGTTCTACGTGCAATACATCTACAGCCTGGGCAGCCACGGCGCGCACAAATTCTGAGGAACGCAACATGAAAACATCCCGTTTCAAAGCCCCGTTCCTGCGTGGCCTGGTTGGCCTGCTGGGCGCTGCCATTCTGGTGCCGGGCGCAGCACATGCGGCGCTGAAGGTCTTCGCCTGCGAACCCGAGTGGGGATCGCTGGCAAAGGAAATCGGCGGCGCGCAGGTCAGCGTCTACACCGCTACCACGGCCATGCAGGATCCGCATCGCATCGAAGCGAGGCCCTCGCTCATCGCCCGTGCACGCAACGCCGATCTCCTGGCGTGCACCGGCGCCGAGCTGGAAATCGGCTGGCTGCCGGTCATCCTTGCCGAGTCGGGCAACGCGGCGATCCAGACCGGACAGCCGGGGCAGTTCATGGCGGCCCGGTACGTCCTGCTGCTCGAGAAACCCGCCGTGCTCGATCGTTCGGCGGGCGACGTGCACGCCTCCGGCAATCCGCACATCCAGACCGACCCGCGCAACATCGCTCGCGTCGGTGAGGCGCTCGCCCGCCGCATGGCCGAGCTCGACCCCGCGCAGGCGGCGCTCTATCAGGCGCGCTGGAAGGATTTTTCGAGCCGTTGGCAGGCCGCCATCGCACGCTGGGAGCAGCAGGCTGCTCCCCTCCGCGGTGTGCCCGTCGTCGTACAACACGCGGGCTTCCCCTATCTGGAAAACTGGCTGGGGCTGAAGCAGGTGGCGGTGCTTGAACCCAAACCAGGCATCGAACCCTCGGTCGGCCATCTGGCGCAGGTCGCCGCGCAGCTAAAAGCCACGCCTGCCCGGGCCGTGCTGCGGGCGGCCTACCAGAGCCCGCGCCCGGCTGACTGGCTGTCGCAGCGCAGCGGCATTCCAGCCCTGGCGCTGCCCTTCACCGTGGGCGGCAACGCACGGGCAAACGACCTGTTCGGCCTGTTCGACGACACGGTTGAGCAACTGCTGAAGGCAACGCCATGAACCTGGCCGCGCTCGATTTGTTGATATGGCCGTTCGTCGTCGGCCTGCTGGTGCTGTCCACCCACGTTCCACTGGGGCGCCGGGTGCTGGCGCGCGGCATCATTTTTCTCGACCTGGCGGTGGCGCAGCTGGCCGTACT
>JAUPLV010000073.1 GCA_030836725.1 Pseudomonadota bacterium
GCGCGAGCGGCGTCGTCATCGGCGTCGACATGACGCCCGATATGGTCTCCAAGGCCCGTGCCAACGCGGTCAAGGGCGGCTACGCCAACGTGGATTTCCGCCTCGGCGAGATCGAGCACTTGCCGGTCGCCGACGCCACGGTCGATGCCATCATCTCCAACTGCGTCATCAACCTGTCGCCGGACAAGGCGCAGGTTTTCCGCGACGCTTTGCGGGTGCTGAAACCCGGCGGCCGTCTCGCCATCTCCGACATTGTCACCACGGCGCCGCTGCCGGAAGCTATGCAGCAGGAAGTCGTCCTGCATACCGCCTGCGTGGCCGGCGCGGCCAGCGTCGACGAGCTTGCGGCCATGCTCGCGGATGCGGGCTTCGCCGACATCCGCATCGCTCCCAAGGATGCCAGCCGCGAGTTCATCCGCAACTGGGCGCCCGGACGCGGGGTCGAGGATTTCATCGCCTCGGCCAGCATCGAGGCGGTCAAGCCGGCCAACTGAAGGAGAACGCCATGAAGGACATCAAGGTGCTCGGCAGCGGCTGCGCCAACTGCAGGACCACGCTGAAGCTGATCGAGGAAGTCGCGCAGGCGTGCGGCGTGGCGGTCAATCTGGAGAAGGTCGAGGACATGGCGGCCATCCTCGGTTACGGGGTGATGTCCACCCCCGGCGTGGTGATCGACGGCAAGGTGGTGCATGCCGGCGGCGTGCCGGACCGCAAGAAGATTGAAAGCTGGCTCTGATTGCCGGTAACGGATCCTGAAAACCGGGAGCGATCCAAAACGGGACGGCGGCGGTGAGGCAGGATGCTCCGACCGGGTAGTCTATTAATAGAGAATCTCCCGATTTTCAGGATTCCGCCATGCCACGCTTCCGCTGTATCGTTGCCGCCACCGATTTTTCCGCTTTTTCCGAACTTGCGGTGCAGCGCGCCGCGCTCATCGCGCAACAGCACGACGCCGAATTGCACCTGCTGCATGTGGTGCGCCCGCTCGACCTTTATCCCAGCCTGACGCTGGCCCCCGAGGAGTTCAGCCAGCACGACCAGGACTTGCAGCAGACCGAACAGGACAGGCTGGATGCGCTGGCCGCCGCCCTGATCAACCAGTTCGGCATTCGCGTTATAGCGGCCACCCGCCTGGGGCGGGCCCATACCGAAATCGCCGCCTACGCGCAGGCCGTGTCCGCCGACCTGATGGTCGCCGGGGTGCGGGGCGAGAACACCCTGATGGACCTGTTGCTCGGCTCCACCGCCTTGCGGTTGCTGAGGGTGGCCCCGTGCCCGGTGCTCATCGTCAGAAATCCGGCGCATGAACCCTATCGCCGGGTGTTGGCGGTGGTGGATTTTTCTCCGGTGTCGGAAGCGGTGGTCACGCATGCGCTCAGCCTCGCCGACGGGGCAAAGGTCGAAACCCTGCATGTACTGGGAAGCGAAGTCGAACAGCGTCTGCGCAAGGCGAAGCTCGCCCAGGTCGATGTCACGGACTGGCTGGCGCGCCTGCGCACCGAGGCCGAGAAAAAGCTCGAAGCCTTGCTGGCGACGATTGAGGGCGGCGCCGCGGTCGGTCGCTTGGTCGAGCCCGGCTTCGCCCCGGCCGCGATCTGCCAGTGCATCAAGGAAAGCCGCACCGGCCTGGTAGTCCTTGGGCGGCATGGGCATGGCGTCGGCCTGCAGGACTGGATGCTCGGGAGCGTGAGCAAGGACGTGGCCTTCGCGGCCGAGTGCGACGTACTCCTGATCAGCCCCGGCAAGCAGGCCTGATTTGGATAAATGGCCTGATGGCCGTCCCTGTTTTCCTCCTTGTGAAACAGGCGCCGCGATGACTCCGTTTCAACTCTCGTCGGGCCGTATCAAAGGTGATCGTCGGTTGATGCGCGCGATGCCTGAAACGCCTCGTTCCCCCTGTTCTAAACCCATCGTCCTGGTCATTGGCCTCTGCATGGTGCTGGCGGGATGCGCGCCGGCCAGACACTACGAAGCGGCACGGGTGCTGCAGGATTTTGCCGCCGGCACCGCCGATTCCCATCTCAAGCGGATGACGGCCGAACCACTGCGGCAATCCCTCTCCTACTCGGTGGCGGGGCGTCCGCATCAGGCCGCCTGTATCTGCCGGCTGCGCTGGAAGGATGCGGTGCGCCGCCGCCGGTTCAATCGGGCACGCCCTCGGGGCGCAGCCCGCACTGCCCGCGCGCCGCCATCGTTGCCGTTCCCGGCGCGGCGCCTCTGGGCAAGGACGACCCGCGCCTGGTGGCTTTCGCCACCACGCTTGCGCGTGCCGGATTCGCGGTGCTGGCGCCCGATCTTCCCGGCTATCGGGAATTGCGCATCCGGCCAGCGGATGCTCAGGAAATCGCCGATGCCTTTACCTGGATCGCCCGCCGTCCAGAACTTTCGCCGGAGGGGCGCGCCGGCATGTTCGCCTTCAGCTACTCGGTGGGGCCGGCCTTGCTCGCCGCGCTGCAGGACGACATCCGCGAACAGGTGCGTTTTGTGGTCGGGGTGGGCGGCTATCACGACCTGCCGCGCGCCATGCGCTTCTTTACCACCGGCTGGTTCGAGCATGACGGCCAATGGCAGCGCATCACCCCGGACGATACCGGCAGGATGGTGCTGGCCTATTCCAGCCTGGACTATCTCGCGGACGATGCCGACCGCGAAGTGTTCGATCGCATGGTGGAGCGGCGTATGCGCGACCCCGGCGCCGACCTGTCGAACCTGGCCGCACAACTGAGCGAGGGCGCCAGCGCGGTGTACGCACTGGCCGTCAACGACGATCCGGCGAAATTCGATGAACTGTTCATGCGACTGCCCGAGCGCATGCGCGCGGATATCGGCCAACTCGATCTCGCACGGCACGACCTTGGGCCGCTCAAGGCGCGGCTGATCCTGGTGCATGGCCGCAGCGACAACCTCATTCCCTGGCCGGAAAGTCTGGCGCTCGCGACCGCCGTGCCGCAAGGGCAGGCCCGCGTGTTCCTCATCGGGCGGGCTCTTGGGCATGTCGAACTCAGTGCACCTCGCGCATTCACCTGGCGTTTCTGGCGCGAGGACCTGCCCGACCTGTGGCGGTTGTGGCGCGTGATCGATCTGTTGCTGGCCGAGCGCGAGGCGGATGCATGATCAAGCAAGCGACGACTTGCCGGGCAACCGGCCTGTGGCTGCTGGCGGCCGTTGCCGCGGGACTTGCCTGGCTGCTGCCGCCCATCGCGCAGCCTCCGGGCTATCACGATTTCGCCGACCAGCGCGCCTGCTTCGGCCTGCCCAACTGCCTCGATACCGCGTCCAACGCCCTGTTCGTGCTGGCGGGGGCAATCGGCCTGAACCTGCTGTATCGCAATCGGGGCAAGCGTTTTTTCCGCGATCGGCGTGAGGCCTGGCCTTACCTGCTGTTCTTTATCGGCGCGATTCTGATCGGATTCGGCTCGGGTTATTACCATCTCGATCCCGGCAACGAGCGGCTGCTATGGGACCGGCTGGCGATGATGCTGGCGTTCATGGCCTGGTTTTCCGCCATCGTGAGCGAGCGTGTCGGTCTCCGCGCCGGGCTGCGTTTGCTGCCGCTGTTCGTCGCGGCCGGTCTTGGTAGTGCTGTCTGGTGGAGTTGGAGCGAGGCGAGCGGAACGGGCGACCTGCGCCTCTACCTGCTCATGCAGTTGCTTCCCATGCTGCTGATTCCGCTGCTGCTTTGGTGCTATCCACCGCGATACAGCGGCGACCGCGCCATCCTGGCGGTCATCGGCCTGTATCTGCTGGCCTTGCTGTTCGATTTGAGCGACCGCCCGGTTTTCGCGCTGACCGGCGGCTGGGTCAGCGGACATACGATCAAGCACATGATCGCTGCTCTTGCCGTGATTGCCGTGGCGTGGCATTTGCGGCGGCGTCGCGCATGGTGAAACCGGAACAAAAGCTTGAGGAAAGAGGCGGCAGGAATCGGCCCCCTAATGGCGGACGGATTTTTTAAGTGCAAGGGATACGGGGGTTCAGACCGCTATCGACCGATTTGCGTTCGTTCGGACGTTTTGGCTGACCGCGCGACATGTCCGTTGTTTGGTCTTATGTAGACACCTCGATTATGTGGACTTGATGCCCTGCGTTTACCCTGAGACCTTGGCTGGCACGGTCACTTGGCACTGGGCTGTTCGTCTGCCCTCCCGCGTCTTATGGCCTCATGCAAACGTTGGCGTCCGGCTTCGACGTGTGCTTCGAGATGGTTGCGGGCTGCTTCGGCGTCCCCGGCCCGTATTGCGATAACTATCCTGCCGTGCTCCTCGCTCGCTTCCTTCATGGACCACTCACGACCTAGGTGCGCCCGACGGCGGTATAGCGTCAGTTCATTCACCAGGCGCTGATAGGTTTCGGTCAATTTCGGATTGGCAGTGCAATGCGCTATTCCTTCGTGCAGTGCCAGATTCGCGGCATGGTAGGAGTCGGCATCTCCGGCCGTGGCGGCCTCATTCACCGCCGTCAGAGCCCGCTCTAGCGCCTCAGCTTGCTCCGGCGTGCGTCGTTGGGCCGCCAAGAAGCCCATGCGTCCTTCCAAGGCAAGGCGCACGTCGTATATCTGATCGGCTTCCGCCAAGGAAATTTCCCGCACATACACCCCACGGTTTTTTTCGACGCGCACCAGCGCTTTTTCCCCCAAGCCCCGGAAGGCCTCGCGCACGGGGCCACGGGAGACGCCGAAGCGCTGGGCTAAATGCATTTCGGATAGTTTCGCGCCGGGCGACAGTTGTCCATCGAGAATCAGGGTTTCGATTTCCTTTTGTACCAAGGAGGGCAGGGAGTGATCCCGCAATAGCGTTAATGCTGAGGAAGGGGGAGGCATGGTCAGCCGAACCTATTTGTAGATTGTAAACAATATGCAATGTGCGGAGTCTAGCATGCCTTCTGTTGCGGTTTCGCGGCGCTCGTTGCTGGGAATGTATCGCGCTCCCGGCCGGGTTTTACTGGCCTTCATTGCAAAGGATTAGACATGATCGATATGACACGACGGATATTCATCAAGGCCACGGTGCTGGCGTTGCTGACCATCCCCTGCACATACGCGCTCGCCGAAGACGGCATGCTGCGGGTGGGCGGTTCCACCACACTGTTGCCAGTCATCTCCACGGCCGCGAGCGATTTCATGGCCAAGTTCAAGACATGGAACAAGGTGGCGCCCAATCTGCCGGAAAAGCCCATCGTCATTTTCGTGACCGGCGGCGGTTCCAGTTTCGGAGTCAAATCGGTGCTGAACGGCACCGTGAACATCGGCATGGTTTCCCGCGATCTCAAGGACAAGGAAGTGACTTCGCTCGGTCAGCACCAGACCTACCTGGTGGGCAAGGACGCGGTCGCCATCGCCACCAGCGCTAGGAACCCTATGGCCGCGACGGTGACGCAACTGTCCGGCGATGCGGTCGCCCGCCTCTTTGCCGGAGAAATCGCCCGTTACAACGATTTGGATAAGAAGCTGCCCAATCGCGAAATCGTCCTGTTGACACGGGATGCCGGCGCCGGCTCCACGGAAGTGCTGCAGGAAGTGCTCATGAAGGACAAGCAGATTTCGCCCAAGGCCCTGCAATTGCCGTCCCAGGGCGCTCTGATGCAGAAGCTGCAAAACAATACCCAGGCCATCGGTTACATCTCTTCCGGCCTGGTCAGTCAATCGGATGGCGCCTTGAAGAGCTACGCCCTGGATGGTGTGTCGCCCAGCAACGAGAACGTCCTCAACGGTAAGTACAAACTCGCGCGGCCCCTGAATCTGCTGCTGAAGGATACCCCCGATGCTTATGCCAAGGCCTTCGTCGACTATGTGCTGAGCGATGGTCAAGCCGTGGTCGACAGCTTGGGCTACGTACCCGCCAAGCGCTGACATGGCGGCCATGGCCGTCCTGGCAGGAAGCGCCACCACGCTGCTCTCGCCAGCGCTGGCTGCCTGGCGTGGGCGGCGCTGGAGCGACCTGGCGCTCTGGGCGGCCAGTTTGAGTTTCGTGCTGCTGGGCACCGGTGCGCTCCTGCTAATTGTCCTGTTCGTCGCAGCGGAAGCGCTGCCCGCGCTGAAGCAGACGGGCGGCCTGGGAGGGCTGCTGTTCGACCTGCCTTGGGGACCCCTGGCCGATCCGCCCAGCTACGGCATTCTGCACGCCTGGCTATCCAGCCTGATGGTCACGGCCCTGGCCTTGCTGCTGGCCGTGCCGGTCGCGCTGGGTGTGGCCATTTTTACCTCTGAAATCGCCCCGCCCCTGCTGCGCGGCCTGTTGCAGCCTTGCATGGAACTGTTGGCGGGCATTCCTTCCGTGGTGTATGGCTTTTTCGGTTATGTCACCTTGATCCCGCTGTTCGAAAACAGCTTCGGCCTGGCCGCCGGAGAATGCATCCTGGCCGCCGGCTTGATCCTCGCCGTGATGGTCTTGCCCTTCGTCGCCAGCACCGCCACGGAGGCATTGCGAGGTGTCCCCGGTAATCTACGCGAATCCGCCTACGCAACCGGCGTCACCCGCTGGCATGTGATCCAGCATGTCGTCTTGCGCCAGGCCGCGCCCGGCCTTTTCGCCGCCATCGTCTTGGGCCTGGCGCGGGCAATCGGCGAAGCCCTGGCGGTGCTGATGCTGACCGGCAACGCCACGGCCGTGCCGAACTCGCCCATGGATCGCGGCCAGCCCATCACGGCGTTGATCCTGACCGAACTGGGCGAGGCCGGCGTGGACTCGGACAAGTATCACGCCCTGATGGCGGCGGGCCTCCTTCTCATGGTCATCACGGTCGCCATCAACCTGGCTGTACTGGCCTTGAAACGCAGGATGTTGCCCCGCCATGTCTGAGACCCAGTCCACCCCGTCGCTGTCGGTGGCCCATTTGGGCGATCGCCTCGCCACCGTACTGGTCTGGCTGACGGGCCTGCTGGCGCTGGCCTTGCCTCTGGGCATCCTGGGCTTTCTCGCCGTGCGCGGTATGCACGTCGTGTCTTGGGAATTCCTCCTGGCCGGCCCGTCGGGCTTTCCCTTGGGCACTGCCGGCGGCATCGGTCCGGCCATACTGGGCACCCTGTATCTGGTTGGCCTTGGGCTTGCGGTGGCCTTGCCGCTCGGGGTCGGTGGTGGCATCTATCTGAGCGAGTTCGCGCCCCGCGCATTCTGGGTCCGGCTACTTGAGTTCGCCGCCGAGTGTCTGGCGGCCATACCGGCCGTCATCTACGGCCTGTTCGGCTATGCCCTCCTGGTGGTGTTCCTGGCCATGAACATCTCTTTGCTGGCCGGTGGTCTGACTCTGGGACTGATGATGTTCCCTATCATACTGATCGGCTCCCGCGCCGCGCTGGCCGCCGTGCCGAGCTTGGAACGCGAGTCGGCGCTGGCGCTCGGCGTCAGCCGGTCCTGGGTGGTGCACCGGATCCTGCTGCCGAGGGCGTGGCCGGGTATCGCCGCCTCGGTGGTGCTGGCCGCCGGCCACGCGGCCGGGTCCGCCGCCCCCGTCATGTTCACCGCCAGTACGGTATTCACCGTCACCGATCCCGCCATGGCCACGCCGGTCATGACACTGCCCACTCATCTGTACAACCTGGTTTCGGAGGCAGTGTCCTTCGACCACGCCTACGGCACCGCGCTGGTGCTGGTCGTTGGCATCCTGCTCGCCAACACCCTGAGCATGCTGTTGCGCCGCCGCCTGCCGGAACATAATTAGGAGACCCTGTTCGTGCCCGATAGTCCCAGCCACGCCCCCACCCTTGAGGTCCGCGACCTGCAAGTCCACTACGGCCGGTCCAGCGCCCTGACCAACATCAGCTGCCGTATTCCATCCCGCCAGGTGACCGCCGTGATGGGGCCTTCGGGTTGCGGCAAGAGCACCTTCATCAAGACGCTCAACCGCACCCTCGAACTGACCCCCAAGGCCCGCGTACGTGGTGGCTCGGTGCTGTATCGCGGCAACGACATCTATGCCTCGGCCTGCAATGTCGACGACATCCGCAAGCAGATCGGCATCATCCATCAGCGGCCGGTCAGTTTTCCCATGACGATCAAGGAGAACGTCCTGTTCGGCGCACGCTTCCACAAACTGGTTCGGCGAGCGGACGAAACCGACTACGCGCGCAAATATCTCGAACGGGTGGGGTTGTGGACCGAGGTGCGGGACCGCCTCGGCGCTCATGCCGCCACCCTGTCCGGCGGCCAGCAGCAGCGCCTGTGCCTGGCTCGCACGCTGGCGAACCAACCCACGGTGATCCTCATGGACGAACCTTGCTCCGCCCTCGATCCGGCGGCGACCCGACGCATCGAGGAACTGATTGGCGAACTGGAACGCGACTACACCATCGTCATCGTCACCCACAACATGAGCCAGGCGCGGCGCGTGTCGCGCAACGCCTTGTTCTTCTATGACGGCCGCCTGATGGAGGCCGGCCCCACCCAGCAAATATTCGAAGATCCACGCGAATCCCTGACCAGGGAATTCGTTACAGGCCAAATTGGCTAACCTAACCGGCACGTAAACATGACCACACCCCAGCGTATCCTGATCAGCATGATCGACGGCTTCGGCACCGACTATTTCGAGGCCAGCCCACTACCCACCCTGAACCGGATGGCTGGATCCGGGTTCAGCCAAAACGTCGAGGCCGTCATCCCCAGCGTGACGAACGCCAACAACGTATCCATCTGCTGCGGCGTTCTGCCCAGGGAGCATGGCATAACCGGCAACTATTACTTCAACGAGGCGGATGGGCAGCACGATTACATGGAAAACGCTGAGTTCATCCGCGTGCCCACCTTGATGCAGCGCGCGGCAGCCCAGGGCGTCCGCTCAGCCCTGCTCACCTGCAAGAAGAAAACCGTCAACCTGCTGGCGGGTGGCTGCGAAATCGCCATTGCCGCCGAGGCGCCTGCCGAGGAATATGTCGCCCGACATGGCCCAGCGCCGGACATCTACAGCAGGGAAATCAACTACTGGCTATGGCGCGTGGCCATCGACATCCTGGCCAACCGGCCGGACATCGGCCTGCTCTACGTCCACACCACGGATTACCCCATGCACCAATGGGCACCGGATGCGCCAGAATCCATCGAACACATGGAAACCCTCGACAAGCTGCACGCCGAAGCCGCCGCCGTCGCACCCGATGCCGCCTTCTTCATCACCGCCGACCACGGCATGAACTACAAACGGCGCTGCTGGGATCTGGGCAAGGCCTGCGCCAACCGCGGCACACCAGTACGCTTCGCCATGTCCGCCGAAAAGGACCGTTACGTGAAACATCACCGCACCTTCGGCGGTGCTGCCTGGGTTTATCTCAACGATCCTGCCGACGCACAACAGGTAGCAGAAACGCTGCAAAGTCTCACCGGAGTCGAGCGCGTCATGAGTCGCGAAGAGGCGGCGCGGCATTGGGGATTGCTGCCGGAACGGATCGGCCATCTGTGCGTCTTCGGCGATCGCGATACGGTATTCGGCGAAATGGAAGGCGAATATGAAGACCTGCCCGAGGGATACCGCTCCCACGGCTCGCCCCACGAGTTGCAGGTGCCGCTTATCATCTACAACTATCAGGACGCCCTGCCCCCGGCTGAGCGCTTCGTGCATAACGCCGACCTGACTCATATGCTCTATCGTTTGACCCTGCCGACGACTTGCCGGTGAGTAGTACTTAACGGCTGGTGCGCTTTGTTATCTGCCCTTCGTCGGTCACGGCTTGAAGTGCAACAATTGGAAGAGTTCGCGTTCGGGCATCGGAAAAGCTGCTATTCAAGGTCGGGCTGCCGCCAAGATCCGCTAGCTGTTAGATAGCTGACTCACATGAGAGGCAGGTTGTCTGACCGGATCGGCCGTTGAAAAGACGCTCGCACAACAGGGCTTGAACTCCCGGAATCAGCCGGTTGTCGCCTGATTCCGGCGTGGTGGGTATTTGTCTTGCGGTGTGCACCCGTGTGCCATGAAGCAAAAAGGCCACCCCGAAGGATGGCCTAAGTGCTTGTTTGTACTGGTGCCGCTGGCCGGAATCGAACTGGCGACCTTCGCATTACGAATGCGCTGCTCTACCAACTGAGCTACAGCGGCGAAAAACAGCGCGCATTATAGCGGAATCGTCCGTCCGTGTGGCGGCCTACAGCGCGGCTTTCAGGCGGCCGACCACCTTGTCCCGGCCGATCAGTTCCAGGGTGGCGTCGATCGCCGGCGTCTGCGCCTCGCCGGTCACCAGCACGCGCACCGGCATCGCCAGTTTCGGCATCTTGAGGCCGTGCGCGGCGAGGGTTTCCTTGAATGCGGCGCTGATGGCGCTGCGCTCCCAGGTCAGCGTTTCGAGGCGCGCGGCGAGGTCGGCCAGCGCCGGCAGCACTTCGGGGGTGACATGCAGCGCCAGGAGTTCGGGCGTCGGGTGCAGGGTGCGGTAGAACAGGGTGGCGGCGTCGGCCAGTTCCTCGATGGTGGCGGCGCGTTCTTTCACCAGCGCGCAGACGGCTGAAAGTTCGGGGCCGTCGTCCGGGTTGGCGCCGTTGCGGATCAGGAAGG
>JAUPLV010000074.1 GCA_030836725.1 Pseudomonadota bacterium
GGTCGTGCGATACGAAAATCAGCGTACCCTTGTACAGGTCAAGCGCGAGGTTCAGCGACTCGATCGATTCCATGTCCATGTGGTTGGTCGGCTCGTCCATCACCAGCACGTTGTGGCGGCCGAGCATCAGCTTGCCGTAGAGCATACGGCCCTTTTCGCCGCCGGACAGCACGCGCACCGATTTCTTGACCTCGTCGCCGGAGAACAGCAGGCGTCCGAGAATGCCGCGCAACACCTGCTCGTCGTCGCCCGGCTGCGTCCACTGGTGCATCCAGTCGGTGAGATTCAGGTCCGTGTCGAAGTCGGAAATGTGGTCCTGCGAGAAGTAGCCGATGCTGGCGTTTTCGCTCCAGCGCACCTCGCCGAATTTTGGCGTCAACTCGCCCATCAGCAGCTTCATCAGCGTGGTCTTGCCGACGCCGTTGCCGCCGATGATGGCGAGTTTTTCGCCGGCTTCCAGCGAAAACCCAAGGTTGGAGAACAGCGGCGTCGCGTCGTAACCGAATTTCAGGTTCTCGACTTCAAGCGCCCGGCGATGCAGCATTTTTTCCGGCTCGAAGCGGATGTAAGGGTTTTGTCGCGACGAAGGCTTGAAGTCCTCGATCTTGATCTTGTCGATCATCTTCATGCGGCTGGTGGCCTGGCGCGCCTTGGACTTGTTGGCCGAGAAGCGGCGCACGAATTCCTGCAGCTCGGCCACCTTGTCCTTGGCCTTGGCGTTGGTCGAGGCCTGGCGTTCCTTGACCTGCGCCGAGGCCAGCATGTAGTCGTCGTAGTTGCCGGGATAGACCTTGATGGTGCCGAAATCGAGGTCGGCCATGTGGGTACAGACCTGGTTCAGGAAGTGGCGGTCGTGCGAGATGACGATGATGGTGGCGTTGCTCTCGTTCAGCACGTTCTCCAGCCAGCGGATGGTGTTGATGTCGAGGTTGTTGGTCGGTTCGTCGAGCAGCAGGATGTCGGGGTTGGAAAACAGCGCCTGCGTCAGCAGCACGCGCAGCTTGAAGCCCGGCGCGATCTGGCTCATGGCGCCGTTGTGCTGTTCGGTCGGGATGCCGACGCCGAGCAGCAGCTGGCCGGCGCGCGCCTCGGCGTCGTAGCCGCCCATTTCGCCAAATTTGGCTTCCAGTTCGGCGGCGTGCAGGTAGTCGTCCTCGGTCGCCTCCGGATTCATGTAGATGGCGTCCTTTTCCTGCATCACCCGCCACATCTCGGCGTGGCCCTGCAGCACCACGTCGAGCACGCGCTGGTCTTCATAGCCGAACTGGTCCTGGCGAAGCCAGGCCATGCGCTCGCCGGGATCGAGCGAGACATTGCCCGAAGTCGGCTCCAGCTCGCCGGCGAGAATCTTCATGAAAGTCGACTTGCCGCAGCCGTTGGCGCCGATCAGGCCATAGCGGTTGCCGTCGCCGAACTTGACGTTGACGTTCTCGAACAGGGGCTTGGTTGCGAACTGGAGAGTGATGTTGGAAGCGGTGAGCACGGCGGAATCCTAGGGCGTATGAGGTGGCGGGCGTGAAGGCAATACGCCCTGCTTGCGGGTAAAGCGCGCCATTTTAACATTCCGCCGCGGCGGACAGGCGCGGCCCCGTCCCGCGGCTTGCCGCTAGCGCTTGAGCCGCAGCGCCGGATGATCGGCGACCGAGCGGTCGAGATAATAGCCCTGCACCAGGTCGACGCCGAACCTGCGCAGCAGGGCCAGCGTTTCGCCGTCCTCGACGTATTCCGCAACCACGGATTTGCCGAGGCCGAGGGCGACGCTGACCATGGCCTGCACGAAGATCTGGTTGTCGGGTTCGTTGGCGAGGTTACGGATGAAGATGCCGTCGATCTTGATGGTGTCGACATGCAGGTGCTTGAGATAGGCGAACGAGGCGAAGCCCACCCCGAAATCGTCGAGACAGACGCCGCATCCGAGCTGGTGCAGCGTTTCGATCATGCGTTGCGCATCGTGCAGGTCGGATACCGCCGCGGTCTCGGTGATTTCGACGATCAGACGGCTGGGGCTGACCCCGCCCTCGCGCAGCAGGTCGCCGATGAGCTGCGGCAGGCCGGGTTCGGACAGCGAACGCCCCGACAGGTTGATCGCGACCGGCGGCATGTCGGCATTGCCCGACAGCATGCGCACGACCTCGCGAAGCACCCAGCGGTCGATGTCGAGAATGCGCCCGCTCTTCTCGGCCAGCAAAATGAAATGGCTGGGCATGATGAGCTTTTCCGGGAAGCCCTCGTCGGTCATGCGGACCAGGGCTTCGAGGTGCGAGAGACCGCCGTCTTCCGCCCGGTAGACACCCTGGAAGTGCAGCTGGAACAGGCCTTTTTCGAGTGCATTGCTGATGCGTTCCCCCCACGACAGGCGGGTGCGCATCTGCGTGTCGGCGTTGCTGTCCGCACGGAACATGCGCCAGGTGTTCTTGCCCGCATCCTTGGCCTGGTACATGGCGATGTCGGCTCGGGCGACCAGATCGTCGGCATCGGCGGCATGCATCGGATAACAGGCGATGCCGAGGCTGGTGGTGACGCGCAGGGTTCGTCCCTCGAAGCTGAACGGAATCTGGCCGATCGCGCGCACCACGCGTTCGGCCAGCGCCTCGGCTTCATGGATTTGCACCGTGGGCAGCAGGATGGCGAACTCGTCGCCGCCAAGGCGTGCCAGAACTTCGTTGCGCCGCACCAGGGCGCCGATCTCGCCGGCCACCTGAATCAGCAGCGCATCGCCCGCAGGGTGCCCGTGCGTGTCGTTGATCGACTTGAATTCATCGAGATCGAAGAACATCACCGCGCACTGCGTATGGTGGCGGTCGGTCTCCAGGATGATGCGCGCCAGTTCCTGCTGGAAGCGGTGGCGGTTGTAAAGACCGGTGAGCGCATCGCGCTCGGCCAGATACACCAGCCGGTCGGCGGTCTGGCGTTCGTGGGTGACATCCTCGTAAATCCACAGGTGGCCGATGAAGCGGCCTTCGCGGTCGCGCACCGGGTAATCGAGCTCGGTGAAGATGCGGCCGTCGGTCATCTGGATTTCATAGCTGTCGGACAATTCGCGCGCTTCCAGGGCCGACTGCAAATGCCTGGAAAAATGATCCGGCCGCGCCAGCGTCGAGGCGGACTGGGCGAGCACCTCGTTGACCGGCAGGCCGATCAGCGCGGCCCCCTCCTCGACCTTCCACATGCGGCTGAAGGCGGGGTTGTGGTAGTTCACGCGGCCATCGGCGGCGACGAACAGGATGCCCAGATTCATTGCCGATAGCAGCGAGATCAGGCGTGCGCGTTCCTGCTCGGTTTCCTCCAGATATTTTCTTTGCAGGCTCTCGGCCGAGCGCAGCTCGTTGATTGCTTCGCGCAGGTTGACCTCGGTTGCCTTGAGATCGTCGATGCTGTGGATGCTGGCGCGGATGCCCTGGTAGACGCCGCTGTGGTCCTGGATCGGCTGCCAGTTCACCAGGGCCCAGAAGCGGCCGCCATCCTTGCGGCAGAGCCGGAAGGAATAGCCGTGGCCGGACGTTCCGCGCAGCGCCTGGCGCAGCTGAAGTTCGGCGGCGCCGCGATCTTCCGGGTAAATGAGGTCGGCCGGGAAATTCATCTGCCCCATGCATTCCTCGACGGTGTAGCCGAGCATGCGTTCGACCGAGGGGTTGACCCACAGCAGCCTGCCCCCGGGCGACAGCCAGAACTCCAGATCATGGGTGTAATCGGCGATGGCATGGAAGCGCGCCTCGTTCTCGTGCGCCCGCTCGACGTTGAAGCGGACGGCTTCGGCCATCCGGTTGAAGGTGCCGACCAGCTGGCCAATCTCGTCCGTCCCTTCGGCTGTCAGCTTGACGTCAAGGTCGCCCTGTTCCATGCGCTTGCTGGCGCGGGTCAGCGCCTCGAAACGGCGTACCACCCTGCCGATCGACAGGGCCAGCAAAATACCGGTCAGCAGCAGGGTGATCGCGGCGATGATCAGGTTTTGCTGCAAATAGCGTGAGCGCGCCGTCTGGATGAATTCGCCCGACAGCACCAGCACGATTTCGCCATAACGCTGGCCGGAATATTCGACCGGCTGCCGCAGGAGAAAATCGGTCGTGTCGCCGCTGTTGCCGGTCTGGTGCACGATGCGATTGCTGCTGTCGCGCACCTCGATCATCTTCAGCCCGTCGTCGCGCCGCAGGGTCTCGATGATGTCGCGCACGCCGGCGTCATCCTGCTGCGCCAGCGGCGCCAGCAGGGCCGCCTCCAGGGTCTGCCCGGCTTCGCGCGCACGCTGTTCGGCCTGTTGCTGCAGTTCCTGGCTGGTGTAGCGCATGCCGTTGGCAATCAGAAATCCCAGCATCAGCGCTTCCACCGCCAGCGCGGCCAGGGTGAGCTTGTAGCGCAGCGACAGCCGTCCAAACCATGATTTCATCGCGTCTCCCGCAACATCTCTTGCGCCTGCAGCGCATAGGGGCGGAAGGCGTGCAATTCGCTGCCGTCGACCGCGACGAATCCACCGTAGCCTCCGCGCAGCATGAAGGCCTGTCCCTCGGGGGTGGCCTCGAAATCGATCAGCGCCTTGTGGATGGCCCGCGCTTCGTGGTCGCGCAGGCGGGGATGGGTCAGGTACATCAGGCTGGAAAGGGGCGGCGTCTCGATCAGGATGCGCAGTTGCCGACGTGTGTCGTCGGACGCCAGCTTGTAGGGGTGGGATCCCACGATGGCGGCGTCGGCGTGACCGCTTATCACCTGCATCATGGTATTGGTATGGGTGCCCGAGTCGACCGTCCGATAGTCGCTGTTGCGTTGCAGGCCGTGTGCGGCCAGGTCTGCCTGCAACGCCAGTACCGCGACGGCGATGGCGTCGGCGGTGGCGATGGTGCGCCCGCGCAGATCCCCCGGCGATCTGAAGGGTGAACCGGCCTTGACGACCAGCAGTCCATGCGCCGGCTGGGAATATTTCAGCAGGGGGCGGTAGCCCGTTTCCTGGCGCGCCAGCCAGGCCAGATGCGGCGCGGTCAGCAGGATGTCGTATTCGCCCTGGCGGGTCCGTGCTACAAATGTCGTGTAATCGCGCGCGCTGTAAATGAGGACGCGCCGCTGCAGGCGTTTCTCCATCGCGTCGGCCAGCGGGCGGTATATCTCGGCCGTCTGCCTGGCGGTCAGGTGGGGGAAGACACCGAATATCAGCGGCCTGTCCGCGGCGTGCGCGGACAGGTGAAATACCGCGCTGAGCAGGCCCAGCCAGAGGGCAAAAAGACGCAATGCCTTTCCTTGTTTAAAGCGATTTTTCCAGAACCTTGGATCTGCGCTTGTAGTTGTACAGGGCCTGCTTGCTTCTGGGCAGCTGATCCGGGGTGCTGTCTACAAAGCCGCGCTCCTCGAACCAGTGCTCGGTGCGTGTCGTGAGCACGAACAGCCGCTTGAACCCCATTTTCTTGCCGATTTTCTCGGCGTGGGCCAGCAACATATCGCCGAAGCCGCGCCCGCGAAAATCCTTGGCAACCGCCAGACAGGCGAGTTCGGCCGCCTGCTCTTCGGGAAAAGGATAGAGCGCGGCGCAGCCGGCGATGACCCCGTCCGATTCGAGAACCAGAAAGCGGTCGACCTCCATTTCCAGCAACTCGCGCGAGCGCCGTACCAGGATGCCGTCCCGCTCCAGCGGTTCGATCACGCCTAGGATGCCGCCGACATCGTCGATGGTGGCGGCGCGCAGCGTTTCCAGCGGCGCCGGGGTGATGAGCGTGCCGACGCCCTCGCGGGTGAACAGTTCGGACAGCAGCGCACCGTCGCGGTGGCGGCTGATGAAGTGGGCGCGCTTGACGCCATGGGTGCAGGCGGTGATCGCGCAGGGCAGGTAGTAGGTCACGTCCTCGGGCAGGTCGCGGGTTTTTTCCAGCACCTGCCGTGCTTCGTTGACGGTCAACGCATTGTGGATCGCCCCCGCCTTGTCGGGGACGCCTTCGGTATCCATCAGGAAGATCAGCTTGTCCGCCGCCAGTTCGACCGCTGCCTGGGTGGCCACGTCTTCCAGGCTGAGGTTGAAAATCTCGCCGGTCGGCGAATAGCCGATGGGCGACAGCAGCACGATGTCGTTCTGGTCCAACCTTCTGCGAATGGCCGCGGCGTCGATCTTGCGCACCTCGCCGGTGTGCAGCAGGTCGACGCCGTCGCGCACCCCCAGCGGTTGCGCGGTGACAAAATTGCCCGAAGCAACCCGGATGTCGGCGCCGGCCATCGGCGTGTTGGCGATGCCCAGCGACAGCAGGGCCTCGATCTCGACCCGCACCGTGCCGGCGGCTTCCTTGACGCAGGCCAGCGCGGTGTCGTCGGTGACGCGCAGGCCGTTCACATAGCGGATCGCGGCGCCGCTGTCGGTCAGCCGCGCCTCAACCTGCGGCCGCACCCCGTGCACCAGCACCAGCCGCACCCCCAGGCTGTTCAGCAGGTTGACGTCATGCGCCATCTGCACGAAACCGCCGTCCGCCACCAGTTCGCCGCCAAAGGCGATGACGAAGGTCTTGCCGCGAAAGCCGTGAATGTACGGTGCGGCGGAACGGAACCAGTGGACGAAATGGGTGGTGTCTTTCAACGGGATTGCCTGATCGGGGTGGGTATATGTATATGAAGGATACATAAAACCCCGGCCGTCTGCAGGGCGGCGGCGGAAGTAAAGGGGTGATCGGGCGCGAATTTTCAGCCGGCCCAATCAAGCCGACCCAATCAACAGGGACGCGATTTTGTCCGTCGGGCCGCATCCGCAAGGCCGATGAGTCGCGTCCGGCGGCTAAAAGTCTCCCCACAGCGTCTGCATGGCCGCCAGCGCCGCCAGCGCGGCGGTCTCGGTGCGCAGCACGCGCGGCCCCAGCCGAACCGGGATGGCGCCGGCGGCATGCAGCGCGGCGATTTCGTCGGCCTCGAAGCCGCCTTCGGGGCCGGCTACCAGACAATCCGCGACGGTCGGGGCGGGCAGGTCGGCCAGCCTCGACTCGGCCAGAGGCGACAGGAACAGCAGCCGTCCGTCCTTGTGCTGGCCTAGCCAGTGCGCCAGGGTCAGCGGCGTCGCCACCAGCGGCACCTGGTTGCGCCCGCACTGCTCGCAGGCGCTGGCCACCACGCCCTGCCAGTGCACGACGCGTTTGTCGGCCCGTTCGCCGGCCAGCTTGACCACGCTGCGCCTGGCGGAGATCGGCTGGATGGCCGACACGCCCAGTTCGACCGCTTTCTGCAGGGTGTAGTCCATCCGCTCGCCGCTCGAAATCCCCTGCGCCAGCATCACGCGGAGGCGCGATTCGCGCTCGACGTCGGCAAACCCGGTCACGCTGACCGCAACCTCGTCTTTGTGGATGCGCTCGATGCGCGCGGCGTACTCGCCGCCGCGCCCGTTGAACAGGGTGATCGCATCGCCTTCCATCAGCCGCAGCGCCCGTGCGGCGTGGCGCGCCGGACCGGGCGGCAGGCTGAAACGGGCGCCCGGCGCAAGCGGCTGGGCGAGATAGAAACGTGGCGTCGACATGTTGGTATTATGCAGGTGTTGACCGGAAATTTTGTGGAGCGCGTCATGGTTTCTCTCACCACCCCTGTCTGCGATTTTGGCTGGAAGGCCCCCGGCTTCAGCCTGCCCGGAGTCGACGGAAAAATGTGGACGCCGCGGGATGCGATGGGGCCGAACGGCTTGCTGGTGATGTTCATCTGCAACCATTGCCCCTATGTCAAAGCCATCCGCCCGCGCTTGGTGCGCGATCTGGCGGAACTTGGGCGCGACCATGGCATTCGGGCCATCGCCATCATGTCGAACGATCCGACCGAGTATGCCGAGGATTCGTTCGACAACATGAAGCGGCTGGCGGCGGAATTCGGCTTCCCTTTTCCCTATGTGATCGACGAGACGCAGGACGTGGCGAAAGCCTACGCTGCGGTGTGCACGCCGGACTTTTTCGGTTTCAACCGAAATTTCGAACTGCAGTACCGCGGCCGCTTCGATGAATCGCGCAAGGAAACCGCGCCCGAGGGTGTGCGCCGCGACCTGTTCGAGGCGATGAAGGAAATTGCCGCAACCCAGCGCGGCCCGTCCGAACAGATACCCAGCATGGGCTGCTCGATCAAGTGGAAGGAGGCGTGAAATGGCCGACCGTCGGCAGCATTGGGAAACGGTATACGGCAGCAAGGCGGTCGACCAGGTCAGCTGGTTCCAGCCGCACGCCGCCTCGTCGCTGCGCCTGATCGAGGAATGCGCGGGCAAGGATGCGCACATCATCGATGTCGGCGGCGGCGCCTCGGTGCTGGTGGACGACCTGCTCGACGCCGGTTATCGTAATCTGACCGTGCTCGACCTCGCCGAATCCGCGCTGGCGGCCAGCCGCGCGCGTCTTGGCGAACGCGCGCGATCCGTGCAGTGGATCGCTGCCGACATCATCCACGCCGAGTTGCCGGCCGCGCGCTACGATGTGTGGCACGACCGCGCGGTGTTTCATTTCCTGACCGACCCGGCTGACCGCGCACGCTATGTCGAGCAGATGCTGAAGAGCGTGAAACCCGGCGGGCGCGTGATCGTGGCCGCCTTCGGCCCCGGCGGGCCGCTGCAATGCTCGGGGCTGGACGTGGCGCGTTATGCTCCGGATGCGCTGCATGCCGAGTTCGGCGGCGACTTCCGCCTGCTGGGGCACGAGACCGAAATCCACCGCACCCCGGCGGGCAAGGAGCAGGAATTTGTTTATAGCTATTACGTGCGCAGCTGATCATGCTTGAAGAAGTCAAGGCTCTGGTTCGGGAAGTCGCCCGGCGCGAGGTCACGCCGCGCTTTCTCAAGGTGGCGCACAGCCACAAGGTGGACGGCAGTCTGTTCACCGAGGCGGATTTCGAGACGCAGGCCGCGCTGGAGGCGGCGCTGCCGCTGATCAGGAACGCGCCGGTGCTGGGCGAGGAGATGACCGAGCAGCAGCAGCGCGATGCCTGGGATGCCGGACGCGATGGATTGTGGTGCGTCGATCCGATCGACGGCACCTCCAACTTTGTCTCCGGCGTACCCTACTTCGCCGTCTCGGTTGCCTATCTCTACAAGGGCGAGCGCCAGCTCGGCGTGGTCTACGATCCCATTGCCGACGAAATGTTCAGCGCCGAGCGCGGCTGCGGCGCGCACCTCAACGGCACCCCGCTGCCGCTGCGCCCCGCGGCCAAGGAACTCAGGCGCGCGCTCGCCGGAGTGGAAATGAAGCGCATCGACCGGGCGCTTGCCGGCCGCCTGGCGTCGTGGCCACCGTATGCCTCGCAGCGCAATTTCGGCGCCTCCACGCTGGACTGGTGTTATACCGCCGCCGGCCGTTTCGATATCTATGTCCACGGCGGCCAGAAACTGTGGGATTACGCTGCCGGCGCGCTGATCCTGGAGGAGGCGGGCGGCCGGCTGGCCAGCCTGTCGGGCAGCTTCGACATCGCCAATGTGTGGGAGCGGTCGGTGGTGGCCTCGGCCAGCCCCGAACTGTTCGTGCTGTGGCGCGACTGGCTGAAAGCGGCTGGCGCATAAGCCCGGCCATCGGCCAAATAAAAAGATTTTTAGATCGCAATCCGCCGCAATCCTGATCCGCTGCGCGAGCTTTCCGTTTTAACCCCTTGCCGCGGCAATACTTTTTTCCGCATTGGAGCCGGCTTGCGAAACCCTGCCCTGCTGACGGATAATCGGGGTTTTTGCATATCCTGCCCAAGCTGTCGCTGCGTGACTTTCCTGGGTGGGGGTGCGACCGTCTTTTTACTTAGCTGAAGGGAACGCAATGCCAACCCGTAACGACCTGGCCAATGCCATCCGTGCGCTTGCAATGGATGCCGTCGAAAAAGCCAAATCCGGCCACCCCGGCGCCCCCATGGGCATGGCTGAAATCGCCGAAACGCTGTGGAATCACCACATGCGCCACAACCCCGCCAACCCCAAGTGGGCGGACCGTGACCGCTTCGTGCTGTCGAACGGCCACGGCTCGATGCTGATTTATTCGTTGCTGCACCTGACCGGCTACGACCTGTCGATGGACGACCTGAAGCAGTTCCGTCAGCTGCATTCCAAGACCCCGGGCCACCCCGAGTACGGCTACGCGCCTGGCGTTGAAACCACCACCGGCCCGCTCGGTCAGGGCATCACCAATGCCGTCGGCATGGCGATGGCTGAGAAGATTCTCGCCGCCGAATTCAACAAGCCCGGCCACAGCATCGTCGACCATCACACCTATGTGTTCATGGGCGACGGCTGCATGATGGAAGGCATTTCGCACGAAGCCTGCGCGCTCGCCGGCACCTGGAAACTGAACAAGCTGGTCGCCTTCTGGGACGACAACGGCATCTCCATCGACGGCCACATCGAGCACTGGTACACCGACGACACCGCCAAGCGTTTCGAAGCCTATGGCTGGAACGTGGTTGCCGGAGTCGACGGCCACGACGTGGTGGCCCTCGAAGCCGCCATCCAGAAGGCCAAGGCCAGCAGCGACAAGCCCACCCTGATCTGCTGCAAGACCGTCATCGGCAAGGGCTCGCC
>JAUPLV010000193.1 GCA_030836725.1 Pseudomonadota bacterium
CGACCAGGATGTGTTCGTCAATGCCGTCGGCGGGGTGAAGATCAGCGAACCGGCAGCCGACCTGGCAGTGCTGGCGGCGATCGTGTCGTCGCTCAGAAGCCAGCCCGTGCCCGACAAGCTGGTGATGTTCGGCGAGGTCGGTCTGGCCGGGGAAATCCGCCCGGTGCAGCGCGGTCAGGAACGTCTCAAGGAAGCCGCCAAGCTGGGCTTCACCCAGGCCATCGTGCCGGCGGCCAACCAGCCCAAGCAGAAAATCGCCGGGATGGAGATTCACCCCGTCCATCGGCTGGACGAGGCGATTCGGTTTTTCAGGGAAAACTGAGGCCGGACATTACCGTCTTCGCGCTTTCCAGGTAGCCCGGCAGGTTGTTCTCAGGTATTCAAGGGCACGTTCCATGTGGGTGTCTGGCCAATTGGGGTCGCGGTCGCCTAGCTGTTCTTCCGCTTCGCCCTGCAATTCATCCTTCCAGAATTTCTGCAAATCCTTCCGCATCGCCTCGGGCGCATGGTCGCCGACGAACCTGATCACGGCCTGAGAATCAAAACCGGACGTCCGGAAAACACGGATGACTTCCTTGGCTTCCCGCTGAAGCATGGAGGCCTTGGGCGGCAGCCCTGTCGCCAGGAAAAGAAACACCGTGGCCACGACAGCGGGGTCGTCCGCTTCGCCATGGGTCACGCGATCCCATTCTTTTGCGACCAGGCGATCGTATTCCCTGACGTCTTCGTCCAGGCTGCCGACGACGAAATACATTTCGCCTGACTCCCCATACAGCAATTTATCGGCCGTACTGGAGGACGCCCGAATCCGCGGTAAATCCATTTTGATGAAACGATCCATCGCACGACGCGCAAGCTGCTGGAATTCCGTTGGCGCCTCCCTGAGGAAGGCGCCCATCCGGTTCTCATTCAACTTTGCCTTCGCATTCCTGGCGGCCTTGAACAAGCGGACAAAAGCCGTGCGGGTCGGCAGCTTCAGTTCGGCCTGATCGACAAAGAAAACCAGCATGGCGCTTCGAATCAGCGACTCGGCTTCATCGACATCGTCGCGGGGAGCGCCCAGTCTTTTTGCCAGCCACAGTGCGAAATCGATCGTGTTCCGGTTCTCCTGGCGAAGGGCAAGTCTGGAACGGTATTCAGCAAGCGGGATCGCATCCGCGGCCGTTTCATTGTCGAGATAGGCGCGCTGGCTTTCTGGCGAGACCGTGCCGCGATCGATCAGCGTGCTGTCCTGCATCGCATGGAGCCGTTTGAGCATATCCGAGCCGGCCTTGGAGTGCGACAGCAATGTCTTGTCCCGCAAGGATGCCGCGGCGATCCGCAGGTCACCCTCCGACATGTCCTCGAGGTAGAGACTGACCAGATTCGCCATCCGACGCAGCGCGAGTTCGAGCTCGGGGCGCAGATGCGCCGTGCCAAAATAATTGGCGATCTGGACGACGCCTTTCGAGAATTCCTCCTGGAGGCTGTGCAGCCGCGCTGGCGTGAGGATCCCATGCTGAACTCCGTAACGCAGCGCCTTGTCGAAAAATGGCCGGTTGTCGAACGTCGCAAGTGCGGTAGCGGTTGCCATGCGTCCAGTCCTTAAATGGCGGACTCTTCTTCATCGCCCGCCGCATCCACCGAACCTGGGGGCGGCGCTGGCAGCGAATAATCCTCGGCCGCCTCCAGCATTTTCTGGGCGCGGTCACGCAGGATGATCATCACTTCCTCGAAGGCGTCGGTCAGTTCGTAGCGAAGAAGCCATGCGGTTTCCATCCAGTCGCCGTCCGCGATTTCCGAACGCGAAAGCACGGGCCGCGTATCCTCGATGAAGTTGCCGAACGCCAGGCCATGATCGATTTCCTCGATCTTTTCCATGAGCCAGGTGTTGTGCGTTTTTACATCGGAGTCGGGCTCGATTTGCGGCGTGAAAGTCCCGCTGGTGGCGAAACAAAAAACCTCGTCGTAATGGTCCGCAAAATAGTCGGCCAGGGTATCGCTGCCGCCCTCGATCCCGGAGATGGCTTCAAGGTACTCCTGGGCGGCGTTGTAATCGCGGTGGATGACGGCGTTCATCATGGCGCGTAGCCTTTCGCTCGTCCGATCGCCGTATTTCTTTTCCAGCACGATCGAGCGGGCAAACTGCTCGGGCGTGACCAGCATGTTCACCACGGATTCCTTGGATGAGTCGAATTCGCGCATGACCGCAAGCAGATCCTTGGGCTGCAACTCATCCAGGATTTCCACCAGCGCTTGATCGCCATGCTCGTCGGCGATGGTCGCGAGCGCGTTCTCGGCGCCGGCGATATCGCCGGCAATAATCAACTGTGAGGATTTCAAAACAACCGGGTGCATGTCATGTCCTTACTTTATGAATCATTGCGTTTAGCGATCCAGCGGATCGAATCCCTGTTCGGCGAGCCAGTCCGCGCCTGCTTCGTTCAAATCATCCGATCCATCCCCATCGCCGCCCTCGCCATCGTCCTCTTTTTTGGCTTCCGGCTCGGATTCACGCATCGGCGCGGACAACGAGTCCTTGCCGCGCAGGAATTCCAGCGCGGCAGCGGCGACCAGAAAAGCGTCGCCTCCATCCACTTTCAGCGATGCCTCGATCAGCGGCTCAGCCCAGGGTGACACCTTCAATTCGCTTTCCAGTTCAGCCCAGGCGAAGTAAGCGGCATCCCCGGGTTCGCTCAGCACGACCTGTTGCATGATTTCAGGAGACCGGAACTCAAAGGCGCCGTAGAACACGACCGACACCATTTCCGGGCTGAAGTCGATCATCGGCAGGATGGCGTCGATTTCCCGGCGCTTTTCGTTCAGGCGCTTTTGCAGCACCGATTTGCCCTCGGAATCCGTCACCAGGTCATCGACCTCGTCAATGTAGTTTTTGATGAGGTCCGAAAAATAACGGGATTTTTTCACTGAATGGCGTCCTGGATGTATTTGCCTGAAATATCCCATGCGACAGGCAAAGGGTCTTCGATGAGATTGCGTTGCCGGTAGTCGTCGTAAGCCTTGCGGCGCTCCGGGTCGGAAAGCGCTTCATAGGCTTCCTGGACTTCCCTGAAGCGCTTGGGAGCATCCGGGGACTGGTTTTTATCCGGGTGGTACTGCGCGGCCTTTTTTCGGTAAGCGGCCTTGATTGAATCCGCTGTTGCAATGGGCGAGACGCCCAATATTTCATAGTTGTCCTGCATAAGAATCCTTTGTGTGCGCCCGGTTCCCGCGTGCCGGACCGCAGCCCCCGCTTCCGTTCCGCGCCGGGGAAGCGCCGAACCATTCCGTCATCGCGAGGAGCGAAGCGACGTGGTGATCCAGGCCTTTCATTTCGCAGATATTCTGGATTACCTTCCGTCGCGCTTCGCTCGCGGTCGCAATGACGGGAATTGATTTATTCGGTTTTTCCCTAGCCCAACAGCTGCCCGTGTTCCCGCGTGTCGTGGAACGCGACCTTGGGCCAGCGCTCCTGCGCCAGTTGCAGGTTCACCCGGGTATCCGCCAGATACACCAGATTGCCGTCGACATCCTTCGCCAGCTTCAGTGTGTTGGCCTTGGTGAATTCGGCCAGATGCTGGGCGTCCGGGCAGGTGACCCAGCGGGCGGTGTAGATGCCGGCGTTCTCGAAGCTGGCGTCGACGCCGTATTCGGTTTTCAGGCGATGCGCGACGACCTCGAACTGCAGTTGCCCGACCGCGCCGATCAGCAGGGTGTTGTCGGTGAACGGCTCGAACACCTGCACCGCGCCTTCCTCGCCCAGTTCCAGTAGCCCCTTGTTCAGCTGCTTGGCGCGCAGCGGGTCGCGCAGGCGCGGGCGGCTGAACAGTTCGGGGGCGAAGTAGGGGATGCCCTTGTATTGCAGCGCTTCGCCTTCG
>JAUPLV010000075.1 GCA_030836725.1 Pseudomonadota bacterium
CCTGCGCCTGTGGGTGGCGACCACCGACTATTCCGGCGAGCTCACCATCTCGGACGAAATCCTCAAGCGCGTGGTGGAAAGCTATCGCCGGATTCGCAATACGCTGAAATTCCTGCTCGCCAACCTGTCGGATTTCGATCCGGAGAAGGATGCATTACCGGTCGAAGACTGGCTGGAAATCGACCGCTACGCGCTGGCGCTGAGCCGCCAGTTGCAGAATGAATTGCAGGGGCACTACGACGCCTACGAATTCCACTTCATCGTGCAGAAGCTGCAGAGCTTCTGCTCGGAGGACCTCGGCGGCTTCTACCTCGACATCCTGAAGGACCGCCTCTACACCAGCGGCGCCGACAGCCGCGCGCGGCGCGCGGCGCAGAATGCACTGTTCCACATTACCCACGCACTGGTGCGCTGGATGGCGCCGATCCTGTCGTTCACCGGCGAGGAGGTGTGGAGCGAACTTTCGGGCGCCCCCCTCCCCAACCCTGATGAGACTACTAGCCATTCGACTAAGCCCGCAAGCGGGCAAGTCGCTGGTTATCCCCCGCAAGCGGGAGAGGGGGAGGATGCTGGGCCCAAAGCGATGGCTTCGCCCCCCCTCCCCAACCCTCCCCCGCAAGCGGGAGAGGGGGCGAACGCTACGCCCAAAGCGATTAACGATTCGGTGTTCCTGCACACCTGGCACCAGCTGCCGGCGCAGGCGGACGAAATGGATTTGCTCGAGCGCTGGACCCGCATACGCGCGATCCGCGCCGAGGTGCAGAAGGAACTCGAAACCGTGCGCGCCGCCGGCGGCATCGGCTCTTCGCTGCAGGCCGAAATCACCCTCCATGCCAGCCCCGACACCCAGGCCCTGCTGGCGCCGCTGGGCGACGATCTGCGCTTCGTGCTGATCACTTCGCAGGCGCGTGTCGTCGCGGCCGAATCCGACCGCATCGAAGTCGCCCCGAGCGCGGCGAAGAAATGCGATCGCTGCTGGCATTACCGCGACGACGTCGACGCGCACACCGACCATCCCGGCCTGTGCGGCCGCTGCCTCAGCAATCTGCATGGCAAAGGTGAAGCGCGTACGCATGCTTGAAATACGACCGCGCGTCATTAACCACGAAACGATTCGTCCGGACATGGCACCGCGTCATCGCGAAGATCGCCCCATCGGCACGAGGGCGGCCCGCCTGCGTACCCGTAGAGCGGCTTCATTAATCGGTTCGGGCCCAGCGTTTGCTCCCCTCGCCCGCTTGCGGGAGATAACCAGCGACTTGCCCGCTTGCGGGCTTAGTCGAATGGCTAGTAGTCTCATCAGGGTTGGGGAGAGGGCCGCGATCGGGCAGGCCATCGGGGCTAAAGCCCCTCCCACAGGCGGCGCACCGGCGCGGGAAGGCTTGTGGGAGGCTCCTCCCCCAAGTGGCCTGGGCGCGAACGGGTTTGTGGGAGCGGCTTCAGCCGCGATTTTCGTGCGCCTGCACACATCGCGGCATCTGGCCGGGCGCTCCTCCCGCAAGCCCAGCCCCGCTCACCGCAATCATGAAACCGGGGATTGCCCCCAGGCTCCGGCTTAACCAGACTCTTCGCCATGAAATACTTCTCTGATCCTGCAATGCGCAAATGGCTGTGGCTGGCCTTTGCCGTCATCGTCGCCGACCACCTCACCAAATGGTGGGTCTCCTCCACCCTCGACTACCAGGAAACCATCGCAGTGCTGTCGTTCTTCTCGCTGGTACTGGTGCACAACACCGGCGCGGCATTCAGCTTCCTCGCCGATGCCGGCGGCTGGCAGCGCTGGTTCTTCATCGCGGTCGGCATCGTCGCCACCGTCATCATCGTGCGCCTGCTGAAGCGCCACGCGCGCGAACCGCGGCTGGCGTTTTCCCTGGCGCTGGTGCTCGGCGGCGCGCTCGGCAACATCATCGACCGCGTGGTGCTGGGCCACGTGGTCGACTTCCTGTATTTCCACTATCGCGGCGTTGCCTGGCCTGCGTTCAACGTCGCGGATTCCGCCATCACCGTCGGCGCCGGCCTGCTGATCTGGGACAGCGTGTTCGGCAAGCCCACAGGCTCGAACAACCCGGCATGAACACGCGCGCCGTCGCCGCCGGCGACACCCTGCTGCTCCGCTATGCGCTGCGCCCGCGCGGCGGCGAAGACATCGTCTCCAACTTCGACGACCCCGAGCCCGACACCGTGACGCTTGGCGACGGCACCCTGGCGCCGATGCTGGAGCAATGGCTGATCGACCTCGTTCCCGGCGAGCACCATGTCTTTCTGCTCGATCCCTGGCAGGCCTTCGGCGAAAGCCAGCCCGAACTGATCCAGACCCTGCCCAAATCCGACCTGCCCGCCGACATGGAACTTGCGGTCGACCAACTGTTCGAATTCGCCATGCCCAACGGCCAGACCCTGGCCGGGCACATTCTGGAAATCGGCGGCGGCGCGGTCAAGGTCGACTTCAATCATCCGCTCGCCGATCTGTGCATAGAATTCGAAGTGGAAATTATTCGAATTCTTCCCCCCACCCCAACCCTTCCCCGCTTGCGGGAGAGGGGGTAAACGTGATGCCCAAACCGGTTGACGAATTCGAAGTGGAAATCGTCCGCATCCTGTAACATTCAAAAGTTCGTTATGAATCCCGCCATTCTTCTCGCCAACCCCCGCGGCTTCTGCGCCGGCGTCGACCGCGCCATCGCCATCGTCGAGCGCGCCCTGGAAAAATTCGGCGCGCCGATCTACGTGCGCCACGAAGTCGTCCACAACACCTACGTCGTCAACGACCTCAAGGCCAAGGGCGCCGTCTTCATCGAGGAATTATCCGAAGTCCCCGTCGGCGCCACCGTCATTTTCAGCGCCCACGGCGTCTCCCAGGCGGTACGTCAGGAGGCCGAGGCGCGCGGCCTGAACGTGTTCGACGCCACCTGCCCGCTGGTCACCAAGGTACACGTCGAAGTCGGCAAGATGCGCGAAAAGGGGCTGGAAATCGTGATGATCGGCCACAAGGGCCACCCCGAAGTCGAAGGCACCCTGGGGCAATCGGAACACGGCATGTATCTGGTCGAAACCCCCGAAGACGTCGCCAGCCTGCGGGTGACCGACCCCGGCAAACTCGCCTACGTCACCCAGACCACGCTGTCGGTAGACGACGCCGCGCGCGTGGTCGACGCCCTGCGCAAGCGTTTTCCCAGCATCGCCGGCCCGAAAAAGGACGACATCTGCTACGCCACGCAAAACCGCCAGGACGCCGTCAAGGCGCTGGCGCCGCGGTGCGACGTGGTGATCGTGGTGGGATCGCCGACCAGCTCGAATTCAAACCGGCTGCGGGAAGTCGCCAGGCATCTGGGCGTGCCGGCCTACATGGTCGACAACGCGGATGAAATCCAGCCCGAGTGGGTCGCCGGCAAGAACCGGGTCGGGCTCACCGCCGGCGCCTCGGCCCCCGAAATTCTGGTGCGCGCCGTGATCGAGCGGCTCAACAAACTCGGTATCGCCAAAGTGACCAACCTCGACGGCGTCCAGGAAAAGGTCACCTTCGCCCTGCCCAAGGGTCTTGCCTGAACGGCTGACGCCTCAACCATTCGGGACAAGGCATCGAGCGGTGCACGGAGTGCACCCTGCAAAAGCCCTCGACACCCGATGCCGCCTCATGGGCAGAAGGCAAGCGTGATCCTTGCTGTGCGCGGCCTGCCGGTTCTATTGATGACGATCTGTCTTGCCGTTCCGGCCGAGCCGGATTCGTTGCACAGGGTCAGGGTGCCCGCCTGAAAGGCGCCGGAAATCTGCTCGGTCGCGCCGCTGGGCGTATAGGAGATATATTTATCGACCGTCGGATTGCCGGTCAGGAAGAAACCCGCCGGCAGCGGCTGCCTGGCCAGGATCACCGTCTCGCCCGCATCGAGTTCGGCATTGTTGTTGGGATCGTGGAAGACCAGCCAGCCCTGGTGCCAGCCGCCGCTTGCGGCGCAGGACGCGCCCGTTGCCGAGGTGCACATCACCGCGCGGGAATTGCGTTTGATCGCCTCGCTGCGCGCCAGATGCAGGGAAGAAACCATTTCATTGGTGAAACTCGACAACCGGCTCGATCGCATCAGGGACGCGAAAGCGGGAACGCCTATGGCCGCCAGAATGCCGACCACGGCCAGAACAACCATCAGTTCCATCAGCGTTGCACCTTGTTGTTTCATCGCGCCCCCCGGAAATTTTCCGATGGGTCACGGTGGCCCCCAAGGCGCGGGCCGTCTATACAACTTTAGTCGTAGCCTTGCCGCGATTGCGTTTCCAGCCCGAACCGGCGCGTCCGGGCCTCATCGTGAACGGGAAATGCGCCGTGCGGCCCCTTCCGCCGACAGAACGATCGCCAGTGGAAAGACGATTTTGGAGTGACGTTCAACGGGCGGAGCGCCCATCAAGGTGGCGCCGATCAATTCGATATGGCCGTTGCTGCGCTCCCAACGACGGTTTCCAGGATTATTTAGTTGCGCGGCTAGGTGTGGCGGCGAATCAGCGCGCAGGGGCTGCCGTGCGCACCAACGCTGAAGCGCCGCGGCCCCCTGCAAGGAAGGCCGCGACGCGGTTTTGTGGGAGCGGCTTCAGCCGCGATTGACGTGGCGGCGGTAAGGAATCAGCCGCACCAGTTCCAATCCCAAGTCTGGACGCGAGCCCGCCCGGTTGCGCTGATATCCAAGTAGCGCGCTTGCTTGCCCACCGTTGGCGTGGCCCGGCAAACATAAAACCAGGATGAGCTTGACGCCAGGCCGGTCGAATTGAAAACGATGCTGGTGTTGCCGCTCCATACCTTGAAGCCGTTGGGCAGCGGAGCCTGGGTGGATATGACCGTCCCGTCGAGAGCCCGCACGATCCAGCCATCTTTCCAGCCGCCCGTGCAAGTGCTTCCATTCGACGAGGCGCACAACGTCACCCTTGCGTTGCGCTTGATCGCCTCGCTGCGCGCCAGTTGCACGCTGGACACCATGCTGTTGACGATCATGGTCAGCTTGCCGCTCAGCATCATCTCAGTGGCCGAGGGCATCGCGATTCCGGCCAGAATGGCCGTAATGACAATGGTGACCATGAGCTCGACCAGGGTGAAGCCCCGCTGCACCGTGCGGCGGCTTCTCCTGACGTCGGGCCGCCGCTGGCCGGACCGGTTCAATCTCTCCATCATTGTTCGATCTGCCAGTAAACCCGGCTCTTGGGCTGGGTTGCCCAGCTCGGCGCCGGTGGATCGGTGGCGTCCAGGGGCGAGGAGGAGCATCCGATGCAGAACGGGACTGTTTCCCCATTGTCCAGGGTCACCGATCCGCCTACCGGAGAAGGCGGTAACCCGCCCCCCACGATTTCTTCGGAGCGGTTGCCGGACGAGCCCGCGGCGGCGGTGGTGTAGAGCACGTTGTAGCTGAACGAGTTACCGAGGTCGGTGGTGCATACGTTCGGGTCGATATTGACCGGGTTCGGCTGCTGGGTGCTGAAACTCACCACGCCGAAAATCGTCAGCGCGCTGGTCACCACCTGCTCGCGCTCCCGCAGATCCAGCGCCCAGCCCTTGTATTCGGCCACCGTGGCGACAGTCGGGCTGGCGGCAGTGATACCAATGGTCATCAGCGAATTCTTGCAGATCACCGCCGCGCCGCAATTGACCGATTCCGACGACAGCCAGTCCGGATCCTCGGGATCGTCCGTGAACATGAAAAACTTGTTGGCGACGCTTGCCGCGTGGGTGTAATCGCTCAAGGGTTTTTCGCGGTCGCCGGAACCGAGCAGCACCACGTACTTGCCTTCGTGCAACACCACGTCCGGCGCGAACATGAACTTACGGTCATCTGTCCCACTGCCACCGAACGAGGCGACCTTGGTGATGGTCCAGGCGTCAGGCGCAGCGGCGCCGATATTGATGCGGTAGACGTTGCCGCCCAGATCCGCCGCGTAGGCCAGTTTGGCCAGCCCGGTCGTTTTGTCCGGGACCACGAGCACGTCGGCCACCACCGCGCGGTCGGTGTCCAGGGTCTTCAACAGGGTGCCACTGACCGCATTCAGCACATAGATCCCGTTGCCCTTGGTCGACCCACCGCAGGTATTCGGATCGGCGTCCTCGCAGGTGTCGTAGCCTCCGCCCATGACCAGCAGGGTGTCGGTGGTACCCGGAACCCGCAGTTCCCTGGGCGTGGACCAGGTCTGGCCGATGTCGGTAAAGCCGCTTGTGCAGCCGGCGTCGTCGAGCTGGCTGGGACAGCCCACCTTCCATTTCAGTTCAGGGTTCGCCGGGCTGCTCACATCGAAAGCGTAGACCGAGCGGCCGCCGCGGCGCATGGTCGAAAGGATCCAGGTTGCGCCGCCGTTCTTGAAGGTGGAGACAGCGCCGTCCATGCCATACGGCTTGGGCAGCGGAATCGGGGCGGTTGCGTCGATGGGCGCCTCCATGCCCTTGAAGCTGATGGGCACGGTGTTGTCGTGGATGCGCTTGATGTAGGGATAGAACTCGGGCGGCATGAACGACCACAGTTCCATGCCGGGCGCATGCCCGCCGATGCTCTGGCCGCCGTCGCGGTTGCCGTTGACGGCGCGCAGCATGCCGTCGTTGCCGCCGTAGAACACCACCACTTCCGCCGTGGCGGTGGTGTCGCCGGCGCCGAAGTTGATGGCCACCGGCCGCGAGTGGACCACGTCGCCGTGCACGGAAGGCCGCATTGCCGGGCTGGCGGGGATGGGGACAATTTCCCGTTCGTTCTGGACGTCCAGCCCCTTGGCCCATTTGACCAGGGTGTCGCGCCCGGCGGTATCCGTTGCCAGCAGCCCCAGCGCCTCCGGCGCGATGCTGTTGGTGAAATCGGTCAGCGCGGTGCAGCCGGCGTTGCAGGTTTTAACGGTGCGCGTGGTGGTGCTGCGCAGCTTGTAGGCCTGGGCGCCCTTTTCGACGATGTTGCCGTCCGGCGAGTTCGATTCGGCCGCGCCGGCGACAAGGCAGCTGCCCTGCGGGTCGAACGTCCAGTAGGTATCGACGGCGGTCGGCGTCCAGAAACTGCGCGCGCATTCCGAGATGAAGTTCGTTTCGAAGTTGATGGCGTCCGTGCCGTCGGCATCGAGCGTGGTGAGCTTGCCGGTCGAACCGTAACCCATCTTGTACTGCTTGAGGTTGCCCGCCCAGCGCGGCAGCGCGATTTCATCCGGGCGGAACATGCCGATGAACATCTGGTTCAGGTAGGTTCCCTGGGTGTTGACGCTCACCGGCAGGCTGACCGAGGCGAAGACGCTGTTGACCGCCTGCACTTCCGAGAAAATGGACAGCAGGGCGGCGGCGATCTCCTTGCCGCCGTCGCCCGAACTAACGTCGAAATACTTGCCCTTGCTGACCGTCGCCATGTTTTTCAGCAGGGCGGTCCAGCCCGGGCCGGCGCCGGTGGTGACTTTGTCGATATCGATGGTATAGGTGGTCGCGGCGAGGGGCGATTTTTTCAGGAGCCGCGCCCATTCGTTGCTCAGGTTGCCCGACGATCCGCTGGGCGAGACCGGAATTTCAGCGTCGGCAGCCGCGATCCCCAGTTTCGCCGCTTCCGCCAGCAGGATGGTCCTGGATTCACCGATCACGGTGCTGTTGTCCTGCGGCGCGCCGTTGCTGATATAGATGACGAAGGTCTTGCGGCAGCCGGAAACGTCCGGCTTGTTGTAGCTGGTCCCGTCGATCGAAGCCAGCGCGTTGTCGGCCAGCGCATAAACCGCTCGGTCTTGCACCGTGGTTTTGCTGGGATTGTTGTTGCCGGTGTAGTCCGTCTTGATCTTGCCATTGCCGGCATACGGCGCGCCGCCGGACAGATACAGATACGCCTCGGCCATCACCAGGCTGGACTTGCCGCCGTTGCCTTTGTCTTTCAGTTTGTCGAAGCTGCCCGCCAGATTTGCGTATACGGGTTTGCTGACCGCGTCCATCAGGCGGATGGCCGCCCGGACATAGCCGCCGGATGTGTTGTTGTTCCCGTTGCCGGTTTCCGCGGAAAACAGGATGCCGATGCGGAACTTGTCTTCCGGAAGCGCGTTCAGGGTGGAGATCAGGGCGGCCATTTCATTGGTAAACGCATTGTTCCAGTTCGCCGTGTTGTCGATCACGAAGAGCACGTTCGGCGCCGACGTTTCCGTGGGACGGGCGCCGACGAACAGGTCGATGTCCTCGGCCGCGGCCGATAGCGAACCCAGCAGCAAGCCTGCGGTCGTTATAATTTTAAGGAAACGGTTTTTCATGCTGGCTCCTGCTGAAAAATGGGTTCAAATACAGAGGGCGTTCTTTTCGGCTTTGCTAAGCAGCTTGCGGATTCCCTGGCGAACCCGGATCGAGGCGCCGCTGATGGGATCGCGGACGCCGGCATCGATGTCCCATACCGTGTTCCAGTAGTCGTCGCTGGAGAAAGTCACCGGCAAGGTCACGCTGCTGCTCAAGGCGGGAAGCGCCTTGGTGGCGCCAACGCAGGTGGGCTTTCGCAGGGGCGGGTCGAACACCGGCGCGCCGGCGGCATCGCCGATCCACACCGTATAATCCGCGGCGCCGTCGCTGTTGATATCCACCTGGATTTCCTCGGCGACGGGAGCCTCGGTGAACGGCGACGCCAGCACCTGCTCGATCGCCCGGTTGGCCGCCGCGATCGCCTCGCCGCGAAACTGCATGTTGGCGACCGCCTTGAGGTTGCCGGCGCTCATCAGGAACGCCGTGCTCACCATCAGGGTGATCAGCACCAGCAGGATGAGGCCCACGATCAGGGTGGCGCCGCGCTGCGCGCGCATGGAAACCGGAGCCGTCATGGCGTTTCCCTCCGTCCGGACGGGTTGGCGAGGCGCACCGTGCTGGAAAAGACGTGGCGCTTGAAGCCGTCGCCGAACGGTCCCATCGTGATATTCCCCAACTGGTAGGTTTTGTTGTCGGTATAGCCGGCCGTCGCTTTCTCGTTGCGCGCCAGCACGTGAATCCTGACCGCGACGACGTTGGCGGCGTCGCACAGGCCGATGCCCGCGCCGGTGCAGGTCACCCCCGATTCGTCGACCCACCTGTCCGGTATGCCGTCGCCGCGGTTCCTGGGCGAAACATAGTTATCCGGGTTGAGCCATACGATGGCGACCGAATTGTCCACGTTCTCCCCGGTGTCGCTCGTGTCGTCGATGCCGTATTCCACCTGGAAGCCCTCGATGCCTTCGATCAGGGCGGTCGCCCCCTGGTGCGCGAGCGTACCGCCCGCCAGGTCGAACGACGAGCGCATGAGGGTGGGAATGCCGTCGCCGGAAGAATTGGCGAAATTGCGGACGTAATAAATGTTGGAAACGAATTTGCGCTTGTCCGCCGGGGTGGCGCAGTCCATGCCGCTGTAGATGAAGCCGGCGTCGGCCAGCACGTAGCCGTGGCCGAAAGCATACTGCGACGAGTTGTCGGGCTTGGGATTCCACGGCGGGTTGACGTTCGCGACCTTGGTGGCGCCGTCGTAACCGGTGATTGTCGAGGACTGTCCGCCTCCGGCGCCGCTGATTATGCGGATCCGCGCGCCGACATAGAAAGCGTCGACACTTGAGGCGTTGGCGCTCAGGGTGATGGTCGGGTTGCTGCCGTCCTGCGCGGCGCCCGAAAGCTCCGCCGCGCACCGCGAGGACTGGAAGTACACCTTGCCGGCCGTGTCCGCATCGCAGTTGCCGCCCGCCCCCGCCACGCAGGTCTGGGCGTGGCGCACCACCAGCACGTCGGTATTGGACTTCCGGCTGCCGACCACGCCGCAGGTGCCGAGACCCGCCTGCACCGGGATGCCGACCAGATTCCGGGTGTAGTCCGTGCTCCAGTTCGCGGCGCTGTAGGCCAGACAGGGATCGGGAAGCGCGTTCGGCTCATCGATCGGGTCGTTCCTCGCCGTCAGGTCGTCGAAATTGGGGACGTAGGTTCCCCAGTAACCGGCATGGACAATGTCCTCCTGCAGCAACTGAATGGCGAAACGGCCATTCTCGATCTGCCGGTTCACCTTCGCCATCTCGTTGTTGGTGGTGGTGATGTTGACATACAAGGCCAGCAGGGCGGCCACGACAATCATGCCGAGCGTGATGCCGATCATCAGTTCGATCAGCGACAAGCCCCGGCTACGGACGATACGCGTGGGCACGGTGATTTTTCTGGTCATGTTCACATCAGATTCCCGATACGTACAACCGTGGTGACGACGCGACGGCACAGGTCGCCCGTGCAGGCCGTCCCGCCGTCGTAGAGATCCTTCCCGCAGGTGGGAGTGGGCGCCGAAACGGGCGTCATGCCCTGCCAGGCGACGGTGATGAGGTATTCGTTGTTCCCGAGGTCTTCGACACAGCCGCGGCCGCCGACGACGGCGCCGACATCGCTGCCGCCCATCGTTTCCGCAGCGCCCTTCAGGGCGCTGCACCATTCGCCGGTATCCTTGGCCAACTGGGTCGAGGTG
>JAUPLV010000194.1 GCA_030836725.1 Pseudomonadota bacterium
TTGACTGGCTGGTGGCAAGATCAAGCCTGGCGCGGGCGGCTACCAACCGCGCTTGAGCGGTATCGTAGGCATTTACGCGCGCATCCAGTGCAGCCTGGCTGAGAAACTTTTGCGTCACCAGCTTTTTGGCGCGTGTCAGATCGGCAGCGGCCGTGCTGGTTTCGGATTCGGCTGCGGCAACCTGTGCTTTGGCCTCGCCTGCGGCTAGCTGCGCGTCTTTGGGGTCCAGCTTGCCCATTGCCTGCCCCGCTTTGAGCTTGTCGCCCAGTTCCACCAGCCTTGCCGCAACTTTTCCTGCGACGCGGAAGCCCAGTTCCGCCTCGTGCCTGGCGTGAACTTCGCCGGAATAGGCGCCTGTCTGCCCGAGTGCGCTCTCCACCACGGTATAGACCAGTGCGGGGCGAACCTGATCGGGCTGCTCAACCGGCTTGCTGCAGCCGGACAGGGTAAGCAGAATGAGGAGAGGTATGAAGATGGCTTGCATGTCGGTCTCGGGGAAAATGTGTTTGTTAACGCCAGCACTGCCGATGGGTGTATTCGGCAGAGCATCATCTTAGCCAAAATTGGCTGAAAGGTGCGTTTCATGATGCATGTTTGTATTTTGACAGACGCTAAATTGCTCGCGTGCTGATCAATTCCAGGTTCGCCATCAACTCGCCGCCTGTTGGATGATCTGGGTTAAAATCGACCCTGTCTGCATGAAAAATCACCAAGAGGTATACATGAGCATCCGTACCGTCGCCACTACCCCATTCAATGACCAGAAGCCGGGCACCTCGGGCCTGCGCAAGAAAGTGACGGTTTTTCAGTCTGTCAATTATCTGGAAAACTTCGTCCAGGCCATTTTCGACACCATTGCCGCCCCGGCGGGCAGCACGCTGGTGGTGGGCGGCGACGGGCGCTACTACAACCGCGAAGCGATCCAGGTGATCCTGAAAATCGCGGCGGCCAACGGTTTCGGCAAGGTGCTGGTGGGGCAGGGCGGCATTCTTTCCACCCCGGCGGCTTCCTGCGTGATCCGCAAATACCGGACCTACGGCGGCATCATCCTCTCCGCCAGCCACAACCCGGGCGGCCCGGACGGCGATTTCGGCATCAAGTACAACACCGCCAACGGCGGCCCGGCGCCGGAGAAGATCACCGACGCGATTTTCGCGCGCAGCAAGGCGCTGGAAAAATACCGCATGGTCGATGCGCCCGATGTGGCGCTGGACCAGCAGGGCAGCTTCAGCCTCGGCGACATGACGGTGGAAGTGATCGACCCGGTGGCGGATTATGCCGATCTGATGGAATCCCTGTTCGATTTTGCAGCCATCCGCACGCTGCTTTCCGGCGGCTTCCGCCTCAGCTTCGATGCCATGCATGCGGTGACCGGCCCGTATGCCAAAGAGATCATCGAGCGGCGTCTCGGCGCGCCTGCCGGGACGGTGATCAACGGCGTGCCCCTGCCCGATTTCGGCCAGGGTCACCCCGATCCCAATCTGACCTATGCGCATGAGCTGGTCGAGATCATGTATGGCGACCATGCACCGGATTTCGGTGCCGCATCAGATGGCGACGGCGACCGCAACATGATTCTGGGCAATCATTTTTTCGTCAATCCCTCCGACAGCCTGGCCGTGATCGCTGCCAATGCGAAGCTGGCACCGGGTTATGCAAAAGGACTTGCAGGCGTGGCGCGCTCCATGCCGACCAGCGGAGCGGCCGACCGGGTGGCCGCGAAGCTCGGCATTCCCTGCTATGAAACGCCGACCGGCTGGAAGTTTTTCGGCAACCTGATGGATGCGGGCAAGGTCACGCTGTGCGGCGAGGAAAGCTTCGGCACCGGCTCCGACCATGTGCGCGAGAAAGACGGCCTGTGGGCGGTGCTGTTCTGGCTCAATATCCTGGCCAAGCGCGGCCAGTCGGTGGAAGACATCGTACACCAGCACTGGGCCGAATATGGCCGCAACGTCTATTCGCGCCACGATTACGAGGGCCTGCCGGCGGATGCGGCAAACGGCCTGATGGCGCACCTGAAAAGCCGGTTCGCCAGCCTGCCGGGCCAGAATTTCGGGCGCTACACTGTCAGGCTGTGCGACGATTTCAGCTATACCGACCCCATCGACGGCAGCGTAAGCACCGGCCAGGGGCTGCGCGTCATCTTCGAGGACGGCTCGCGCATCGTGTTCCGCCTCTCCGGCACCGGCACCGAGGGCGCCACGCTGCGCATCTACCTCGAAGCTTTCGAGTCCGACCCGGCAAAACAGCGCATGGATGCCCAGGAAGCGCTGGGCGAGCTGATCGGCATTGCGCACGAATTGTCAGAGCTGAAGGCGCGCACCGGGCGCGAACAGCCGACGGTGATTACGTGAGTGTGAAATGTGAAGTGTGAAGTGTGAAAGGTAACCCCTTCACTTCTTAGCAAGGAACGAAATGAACAAATCCTATTCCGACGATTCCATCCGCGTCCTGCGCGGGCTGGAGCCGGTCAAGCAGCGGCCGGGCATGTATACGCGCACCGACAACCCGCTGCACATCCTCACCGAGGTGGTGGATAACTCCGCTGACGAGGCGCTGGCGGGCTTTGCCAAAGTCATTACCGTGCGCCTGCATGCCGACGGTTCGGTCTCGGTGAGCGACGACGGGCGCGGCATTCCGGTGGGGATTCACCCCGAGGAGGGCGTCTCGACGGTCGAAGTGGTCTATACCCGCCTGCATGCGGGCGGCAAGTTCGACAAGAAGGCCGGCGGCGCCTACCAGTTTTCCGGCGGACTGCATGGCGTCGGCGTGTCCGTGACCAATGCGCTGTCGAAGCGGCTGGAAGTGTCGGTGACGCGCGAAGGCGGCGTGCACCATATCGTTTTTGCAGGTGGCGACGTGGTGGAGCCGCTGACGCAGATCCGCACTGCGCCCAAGCGCGCCTCAGGTACCGCGGTGCGGATATGGCCGGATGCCCAGTATTTCGACAGCGGCGATATCCCGCCCATGCAGCTCGAACGGGTCTTGAAGGCCAAGGCGGTGCTGCTGCCGGGCGTGCGCGTCAGGCTCGAGACCGAGGACAGGGACGGCAATCTCAAGGATGAAAAAGAGTGGCTGTATCAGGATGGCCTTTCCGATTACCTGAAGTCGCAACTTTCAGATTATCTGCTCGACGGCCTGTTCTGGAAGCTCGCCAAGTATGCGCCTGCTTCGCACGAGATCTTTGCCCAGGGCGAGGGCGCGGAATGGGTGCTGGCCTGGACTGAAGAAGGTCCGATCGTGCGCGAGTCCTACGTCAACCTGATCCACACCCCGGCCGGCGGGACGCATGAATCCGGCCTGCGCGACGGCGTGTTCAATGCGCTGAAGAGTTTCATCGACCACCACAGCCTCTTGCCCAAGGGCGTCAAGCTCACGGCGGACGACGTGTTCAGCCGCATTTCCTTCGTGCTCTCGACCAAGATGCTGGACCCGCAGTTTCAGGGACAGACCAAGGAAAAGCTCTCGTCGCGCGACGCCCTGCGCCTGGTGACTTCGATGGTGCGCGACCCGCTCGAACTGTGGCTCAACGAGCATCAGGAAGCGGCGAAAAGAATAGCCGATCTGGCCATCAAGGCTGCGCAGGTGCGCCAGCGCGCCGGGCAAAAGATCGAGAAGCGCAAGTCCTCCGGTGTGGCGGTCTTGCCGGGCAAGCTGGCCGATTGCCAGTCGGACAATCTGGAAGAGCGCGAGCTGTTCCTGGTCGAGGGCGATTCCGCCGGCGGCTCCGCCAAGCAGGGCCGCAACAAGGACACCCAGGCCATCCTGCCGCTGCGCGGCAAGGTGCTGAATACCTGGGAACACGAGGCCGA
>JAUPLV010000195.1 GCA_030836725.1 Pseudomonadota bacterium
CGCGGCCTGCCGCGAGCTCGCACAACCGCCATCTGGTGACGCGCGGGCTGGGGCTGAAGGCCGACGTGGAAGTTGCGCTGGACGAGTGCGAGGCCCTGCCTGGCGACATCTATCTGCTCTGCTCGGACGGTCTGAACGACATGGTCGACAACTCGGATATCGAACTGGTGCTGAATTCGCTTCAGGCCAATTTGCCGCTTGCCGCCAGCCAGTTGGTCATGATCGCCAACGACAATGGCGGCGAAGACAATATCTCCGTGATTCTGGCAAAAGTCAGGACGCAAACCTCGCCAGAAGCAAAGAAAAAAAGTGGTCTTTTCTCCTGGCTAACCGGACGTTGAACCCGCATGGCAAAACTAATCGTCAGTCAAAACGGCGAGATCATCGCGAACCGCTTCCTCAATGATTCCAGTTTCGCTATCGGCAGCCTTGCCGACAGCGACCTGTGTCTCGCCGCTCCGGGTGTCAGCCGGTCGCATGCGCGCATCACCACGGTTGGCAACGACGACATCCTGGAGGATCTGAACACAACCAACGGCACGACGGTGAATGGCCGGCCGATCACCCGACACATCCTGCAAAACGACGACGTCATTGAAATCGCCGGCATCCAGATTCGCTACCGCAACCATAAGGCTGTCGAAGGCCCCAGCTTCGAAAGAACGATGATCATTCAGCCGTCTTCCCTGGTGGGCGACGCACCTGCCCAGCCGGTTGGCGCCTATGCGTTGGCGACGGCAAAAAATGTGAACCGCTTCAGGGAAGGGGCCCGTATGGGCTTGGTCCGCGTGTTCAGCGGCGCCAATTCCAGCAAGGAAGTCGAACTCTCCAAGGTGCTGCATACCTTTGGGACGCCGGAAAAACAGGTGGCAGTGATCAATGCCCGCCCTCACGGCTACTTCATCACCCACGTCGAGGGGAAAAAGCCCGCGCGCGTAAACGGCAAGTCCATCGGCCTGCAGCCCAGGCAGTTGGCCCCGAATGACGAGATCGAGGTCGGGGACGAAAAGCTGCTGTTCCTGCTCAAATAATTAAGGGCGGTTGTCGCTCAAGCCTGAAAAACAACAAGCCGGCCGCATGAACGGTCGCCCTGGCCGATGAGTTTCCAGTTGGCGTTGCGTTCAGGGTTGTACGTCAGGGCGCAGATAAATCGAGAAAAAACAGGGCCGGAATCAGCGAGATTCTAGTCCCGAAGATCGCGCCCGGTAAGCTTGAGAAACACGTCTTCGAGGCTGGACGGCCGGTGCAGATAGCGCAGCGCGGGCGCCTGCTTCAGTGCTTCGATCACGCGCTCGGCGTTGTCGGTGTAGCAGAACAGGGTTTCGCCGACGCTTTCGAAGCGTCGACAGACCCGGGCGGCATGATCGCGAGTCCAGTCTTCCAGCCCCTCGCCATAGACTTCGACTACCGCGGGTTCGATGTGCGATTCGATCAGCGCGCGCGGCGCGCCTTCGGCCACCAAGCTGCCATGGTCGAGGATTGCGAGGCGGTCGGTGAGGCGCTCGGCTTCTTCCATGAAGTGGGTTGTCAGCACAATGGTCTTGCCGTCCGCGATCAGCCGCCGCAGGCCCTGCCAGATGAGGTGGCGCGCCTGCGGGTCGAGGCCGGTGGTGGGCTCGTCGAGGAACAGGATGTCGGGATCGTGTACCAGCGCGCGGGCCAGGGTGAGCCGTCGCTTCATGCCGCCCGACAGTTGCGCGATCTGGGCGTCGGCCTTGCTGGCGAGTCCCGCGAACTCCAGCAAGCCGGGTACGCGTGCGCTAATCGCGGCCTTGTCCATGCCAAAATAGCGGCCGTAGGCCAGCAGGTTCTCGCGCACGGAAAAATCCGGGTCTAGGTTGTCCATCTGCGGTACCACGCCGACCTTCATGCGCGCCTCGCGAGCGTGTCGCGGCACCTCGATGCCGGCCAGTTCGATCGTGCCGCCATCCGGCTCGATCAGGCCCAGCAGCAGGCGCAGCGTGGTGGTTTTTCCGGCGCCGTTGGGGCCCAGCAGCCCGAAGCATTCGCCGCGTCGGACGGTCAGGTCGAGGCCGCGCACCACTTCGGTGTCGCCGTATCTTTTCGTCAGGCCGCGCACCTTCAGCACGGACAGGCCTCCAGAAAGGCCTGTTTCAGTTCCTTCAGCCTGCCGTGGAAAAAATGCCCGGCCTTGGGGATGATCTTCATCGGAAGTTCCTGCTGCTCGGCCCACAGGCGGATCGCGGCGGGCGGGATAAGCTCGTCGGCATCGCCGAAAATCACCACGGTGTCCGCGGGCACCGGGTCGAATTCGTACATGGTGACCGCCGGCGCGACCAGGATCAGCCGCTGTGCGTGCAGTTCCTGGCGCAGGCGGTGCTGCACGAAGGCGCCGAACGAAAATCCGGCCAGCGCCCAGGGCAGGCCGGGGTAGCTGGCTTCGACGAAGCGGGCGACCGCGAGCAGGTCGTCGGTCTCGCCGACGCCGGCGTCGAATTCGCCGTCGCTCATGCCGACGCCGCGGAAGTTCGGACGCACGCTCACCCAGCCTGCCTCGTTGGCGGCCTTGGCCAGGGTCGTCACCACCTTGTTGTCCAGGCTGCCGCCGTGCAGCGGGTGCGGGTGGGCGACCAGAAGCAGGCCGCGGCGGCCGGTTTCGGGGTCATCGATCACCGTTTCCAGTTTGCCCGCCGGCACCGGAATACGCAGCTTGTAGCGCTTCATTCCGGGCGCATCACTTCAGTTGCAGGCGCTCGACGATACGCCCCTGCTTGAGGTGAACCTCGAAAATCTCGTCGATGTCTGACTCGTCCACATAGGTGTACCAGACGCCTTCGGGATAGACCACCAGCAGCGGGCCGTCTTCGCAGCGGTCGAGGCAGCCGGCGCTGTTGATGCGGCATTTGCCTTCGCCGTTGAGGTCGGCCTGCTTGACCTTTTTTTTCAGGTAGTCGCGCATGCGCTGGCCGCCTGCCGCGCCGCAGCATTTGACGCCGTCGTCGCGCTGGTTGGTGCAGAAAAAGACGTGGTGCTGGTAATACAGATCAGTCATTTGAAAGGTCCGAATATTTTAAGGCGTTGCCATGCGCCTTTTCGACAGGATATTTGCGCGCATTGATCGCCAGCTTGTCGGCAGCTGCGTCCAGCAGGTCGATGTCGAGCAGGTCGGCCAGCCGGGTCAGGTAAATCAGCACGTCAGCAATTTCCTGGCGGACGGCTTCATGCTGTTCCGGGCTCAGATCAAGACTCTGTTCAGCGGTGAGCCACTGGAACGGCTCCAGCAGTTCGGATGCCTCCACGCTCAGGGCCATCGCCAGGTTTTTGGGGGTGTGGTAGCGCTCCCAGGCCCGCGCCTCGGCGAATTCGCGGATGCGCTGGCGAAGGGTGTTCAGGCTGTCGATTTCATGGCTGCTCATGGCCGACATGATACCGCCGACACGATACCGTGGCGGGACATACTCGATGAATTGCCCATTGGTTACAATCGGGCAATTGTGATTTCCTGATCGATCAAACGCGCATGCAAACCCTGACCGTCGAGCTTGGCGACCGCTCCTACCCCATCCATATCGGCGCCGGCCTGTTGAGCCGGACCGATCTGATCCTGCCGCATCTGTCCCAAAAGCGGGTGATGGTGGTGACCAACACCACGGTGGCGCCGCTGTATCTGGCGCAGTTGACTGCGACACTGGAGGCCGGCGGGGTGCGGGTGGCGCCGGTGGTGCTGCCGGACGGCGAAGCGTACAAGAACTGGGAAACGCTGAACCTGATTTTCGATGCGCTGCTGAGCGACCGCGCCGAGCGCAAGACCACGCTGATCGCACTGGGCGGCG
>JAUPLV010000196.1 GCA_030836725.1 Pseudomonadota bacterium
GCGTCGAGAAAACCAAACGGGCCAGAGTCCAGCGTCAGGCCGAGGATGGACATGTTGTCGGTGTTCATCACGCCGTGCGAAAAGCCGACCGCCTGCCACTGCGCCATCAGTTCGGCGGTGCGCAAGCTCACCTGGCGCAGGAATTCGGGGTAGGGATCGGCAAGCCCGCTCAGTTCGGGGTAGTAGCGCGCGATGACGTAATCGGCCAGTTGCCTGATCGGCTCGATCTGGTTGCGGTAATAGAACACCTCGAAGGAGCCGAAGCGCACGAAGCTCGGCGCCAGCCGGGTCACCAGCGCGGCGGTTTCCTGGTCCTCGCGGTACACCGGGTGATCGCTGCCGATGATGGCGAGCGCGCGCGTGGTGGGGATGCCGAGCGCATGCATCGCCTCGGAGCATAAAAACTCGCGGATGCTCGAGCGCAGCACCGCGCGGCCGTCGCCGCCGCGCGAGTAGGGGGTGCGGCCGGCCCCCTTGATCTGAACCTCCCAGCCTTCACCCGCCGCATTCCTGACCTCGCCCAGCAGGATCGCGCGGCCATCGCCGAGTTGCGGCACATAGTGGCCGAACTGATGGCCGGCATACAGCGCGGCGACCGCGTCCATGCCGGGCAGCAAGCGGTTGCCGGCCAGCGTCCCGATCAGTTCGGGACGGCTCATTTCGCTGGCGTCGAGGTCGAGCAGCGCCAGCGCCTCCGGGCTGTAGCAGACCAGAAAGGGGTCGGGAACCGGCGTCGGGCAGACGCGCGAGTAATAGGTTTCGGGCAGGCGGGCGAAGCCGTTGTCGAAGCTGAGGGATTCAAGTGCGGCCATGCGGAAATTCTACGGCCTTGCCGGCCTGGCGCGACCTGCCTGACTTCAGGGTTATCGGACATCGAAGGAAGCGGCTCCGTTCGCCATCGCCGCCACCTCCCCGGATGACGCGCCCAGGGGTTGCGGGTCGTCATGGAGGCAAGTCGGATGCCCCTTGCTGGAAACCGGGAGGATTACGCCGAGTTGAACTATCCCGACGGCCAATGCCAAACCAGGCCGGGACTGTCAGCCTCCGGTCATCGACATGAAGCGCAGGATCTTGTGCGGGGTTTCCCCGAATTCGTGACGTTCGGGCTTGAGGTTGATGGCTTCAAGAATTGCGGCCTCGAGTTCGGCGTCGCTGCAGCCGCCGCGCAGCAGCGGGCGGAATTCGAATTTCTCGTCCTGGCCCAGGCAGAGGTAGGCGGTGCCGTCGATTGAAATGCGGATGCGGTTGCAGGTCTGGCAGAAATGCTGCGAGATGGGCGTGATGAATCCGACGTTGAAGCGGCCGTCCGCGGTGCCCAGATAACGGGCAGGCCCGCCGCCGGGAATGGCGGTTTCAATCAGCTTGAACTGTGTGCGCAGGCGTTCCTTCACCGGCTGCAGGTCGAGGTATTCGGCATTGCGGCCGGTGGCCCCCATCGGCATCGCCTCGATCAGCCGCAGTATGAAGCCGCGTTCCATGCAGAAGGCGACCATCTGCTCGATCTCGTCGTCGTTGGTTCCAGCGAGCGCAACCATGTTGAGCTTGATCGGCGCAAAGCCGGCGTCCTGCGCTGCCGCCAAACCGGCCATCACCTTGGCCAGCACGTCGCGGCCGTTGATCTTTTCCACCCGCGCCTGCTGCAGCGAGTCGAGGCTGACGTTCAGCCGCGTCACCCCGGCGGCCTTGAGCGCATGCGCGTATTTGTCGAGCCGGGTGGCGTTGGTCGATAGCGACAGATCGCGAACCCCGGGCAGCGCGGCGATGCGCCCAGCCAGCCCGGTGATGTCGCGCCGCAGCAGGGGCTCGCCGCCGGTCAGGCGGACCCGGCTGACGCCGAGCCGGGCAAACGCGCCGATCAGGCGTTCGATTTCGTCGAAATCGAGCCAGTGTTCGGGCTCCTCGAATCCCTTGAAGCCCTCGGGGATGCAGTAGCTGCAACGCAGGTCGCAGCGATCGGTCACTGATAACCGCACGTAATCGATGCGGCGTCCGTATTGATCGTGAAGCGTGGCTGACATGATGGCTTGGGCTGTTTGCCAGAGTGGGTTATATATGGAAAAATATAACACAAAATACAAAACGGTCTGCGATTCATGATTGAATTTGAACTTGCGCTTTGGCTGACCCCTGTTTTCTTCGCAGGCGCGCTGCTGTACGCCACGGTCGGCCATGGCGGGGCGTCGGCCTACCTGGCGATCATGGCGCTTGCCGGGCTTGCGCCCGCCGAAATGAAACCGATCGCGCTGATGCTCAATGTCGTGGTCGCCGGCATCGGCACGTTCAAATATGCGCGGGCGGGGTGTTTCGACGCGCGGCTCCTGGCGTGGTTCGCCGTGTTCTCGCTGCCGATGGCGTACTGGGGCGGCGGCCTCAGCCTGCCCGATGCCTGGTTCAGGCCCGTCGTCGGGGCGGTGCTGCTATTCGCGGCATGGCGCATGTTGTCGCCCGCGATGGCTGTGCATGACAGCCAGGTCAAACGCGCGCCGCTAGCCGGCATTGCGCTTTCCGGCGGCGCGATGGGGTTTCTGTCGGGGTTGACCGGGGTCGGCGGGGGCATCTTCCTCAGCCCGCTGGTGCTGCTGCTGGGCTGGGCCAGCACGCGAGTGACCTCGGGCATCGCCGCGGGATTCATTCTGCTTAATTCGCTTGCGGGGCTGGCCGGCTTTCTCGGCCGGGGCGACCTGCCGCAAACCGAGGCCCTGCCGCTGTGGGCGCTTGCCGTGGCGGCGGGCGGCTGGCTGGGCGCGGAAATCGGCAGCCGTCGCATTCAGCCGGCATGGATACGTAAAATGCTCGCGCTGGTGCTGGTCATCGCCGGCAGCAAGCTCGCCTTCATATGAAGATCTTCGGCATCGCAGGCTACAGCGGCAGCGGCAAGACCACGCTGATCGAGCGCGTGCTGCCGCAACTGCTCGCGCGCGGCCTGACAGTGGCGGTGATCAAGCACACCCACCACGACTTCGACATCGACCGCCCCGGCAAGGACAGCTGGCGCGCGCGAGAGGCGGGCGCGGCCGCGGTCCTGCTGGCCTCCGACCACCGCACGGCGGTGCTCACCGAGCACCGCGACATGCCGCCCAGTCTGGATGAACTTTTGGCCCAGCTGCCGCGGTGCGACCTGGTGCTGGTCGAGGGCTACAAGCGCGAGGCCATTCCCAAGCTTGAAGTGCATCGCGCCGAAACCGCCAGGCCCTGGCTGTTTCCGGACGATCCCAATGTCCTGGCGGTGGCGTCCGACGTCGATCCAGGCCAGACCGTTCATCGCATCGACATCGATGCCATTTCCCAACTCACCGATTTCATCATTGACCATGCTCTCAGCCGACCAACTTCTTGATGCCCTGCTCGAACGCGCGCGCGGCGTGACCGCACGCGATACCGTCAGCGTCAGCGCCGCTTTCGGGCGCGTGCTCGCGGCGCAGCAGACTTCCGCCATCACCGTGCCGCCGTTCGACAACAGCGCGATGGACGGCTACGCCGTGCGTGTCGCCGATGTGTCCAGGGCGGGCGCCACACTCCCGGTATCGCAACGCATTCTGGCCGGTGCGGTCGGCGCCCCCCTGCAGCCCGGAACCGCCGCGCGTATCTTTACCGGCGCACCTGTGCCGCCAGGCGCGGATGCCGTGGTGATGCAGGAATGTTGCACCCCTCTCCCGCAAACAGGGGAGGGGGCAAACGCGGTGCCCCAGCAGACTGGCGAAGGCGATGCCGTGATCATCAACGTGCTGCCCCGGAATGGCGAAAACATCCGCCGCGCGGGCGAGGACATCGAATCCGGCGCGCCGGTCCTC
>JAUPLV010000197.1 GCA_030836725.1 Pseudomonadota bacterium
GCAACTCGACCGCGTCCCACTCGACGCCGTTGATGCCGGACACGCCGAGTTCCTCGATCTGCGTCAGCAGGTGATGCAGACCGTGGCCGGCCTCGTGGAACAGGGTGATGACCTCGTCGTGGGTGAACAGCGCCGGCTTGTCGCCCACCGGCCCGGAGAAATTGCAGTTCAGATACGCCACCGGCGTCTGGATGCCGCCGTCCTTTTTGCGGCGGGTGATGACGTCGTCCATCCAGGCGCCGCCACGCTTGGAGGCGCGGGCGTAGAGGTCGAGGTAGAACTGGCCGATGCGCTGGCCGCCGTGGTCGGTGAGCGTGTAGAACTTGACGTCGGGGTGCCACACCGGCGCGCTGTCCTCGCGAACGTGCAGGCCATAGAGCGTCTCGATCAGCCTGAACAGGCCGGCCAGCACGCGTGGCTCGGGAAAATACTGCTTCACTTCCTGGTCAGAGAAGCTGTAGCGCGCGATGCTGAGCTTTTCCGACACGTAGGTGGTGTCCCAGGCCTGCAGGTCGGCAAGACCCAGTTCGTCGCGGGCAAAGGCCTTCAGTTCCTCGTAGTCCTTTTCGGCGTAGGGGCGGGCGCGGGTGCCGAGTTCGTCGAGGAACTTCAGCACTTCGGCCGGGGTGTCGGCCATCTTGGCCGCCAGCGAAACCTCGGCGTAGCTTTTGAATCCGAGCAGTTCCGCTGCCTCGCGGCGCAGCTTGAGGATGCTGCCGATCAGCGGCGTGTTGTCCCAGAGCGCGGTTGTTGACGCATACGATTCCACATGGGCTTCAGCCCATAGTGGATCGGAGTCCTTTAGGGCTTCAGCGTCTTTACAACCGCGGCCTGCCCCTTGCGGGCGCTTAGCTTCGCCCTTGTCCCCGGATGCCGTGGCCGGGGGGAATTCGGAGGCGCGGGTGACGTAGGCGCGGTACAACTGCTCGCGCAGTTCCCGCTTGTCGGCGTACTGCATCACCGGCAGGTAGGAGGGCATGTGCAGGGTGATCTTGAAGCCGGTCTTGCCGTCGGCCGCGGCCGCGGCTTTCATCATCGCCAGCACGTCGTCCGGAATGCCGGCCAGCTCGGCGGAGTCGTCGACGAAAAGCGCGAAGTCGTTGGTGGCGTCGAGCAGGTTTTCCTCGAACTTGGCGGACAACTGCGCCAGTTCCTCCTGCACCTGCATGAAGCGCGCCTTCTTGTCGGCCGGCAGTTCGGCGCCGCCGAGGCGGAAGTCGCGCAGCTCGTTTTCGACGATCTTCCTGCGCGGTGCGGACAAGGCGTCGAAATCGGGGCGCGCCTTCAGTGCCTTGAATTTGGCGAACAGCGCCTCGTTCTGCCCCAGTTCGGCGTAGTAGACGGTGATTTTCGGCAGGTTTTCGTTGTAGACCTCGCGCAGCTCGGGCGAATCCATCACCGAATGCAGGTGCGAGACCTGACCCCAGGCGCGGCCCAGTTTTTCGTTCGCATCGTCGAGCGGGGCGACGAAAGCGTCCCACTCGGCCGGCGTCTCGGCGGCCTCGGCGCGCGCCACGGCCGCGCGGGCGTCGGCCAGCAGCTGGTCGATGGCGGGGGTAACGTATTCCGGCTTGAATTCTGCGAAACGGGGCAGACCGGAAAAATCGAGCAGGGGGTTGATGCCCATAGGGGTATTCATGGCAAATCTTTCACAAAGAAGGAGCAGGGCACGCGGAGGAAAAGGGACAACGTACAACGATTATAATTTGAGCCCGGCCACTCCGCGTTTCAACCCCTCGACAACCATGGCTTTAGACCCCATTGCCCCCTACCGGGACGTTCGCCCGCAACTCGCCGCGGGCGCCTGGGTGCACCCGCGCGCCACGGTCATTGGCGAAGTCAGCCTCGGCGCCGATGCCTCGGTGTGGCCGGGGGCGGTGATCCGCGGCGACGTCAACTCGATCGCCATCGGCGAGGCGACCAACATCCAGGACAACAGCGTGCTGCACGTATCGCACCGGACCCCGGCCAATCCGGCAGGCGGACCGCTCGTCATCGGCGCGCGCGTCACCGTCGGCCACGCGGTGATCCTGCACGCCTGCACCATCGGGGACGAATGCCTGATCGGCATGGGCAGCATCATCCTCGACCGCGCGGTGGTGCAGAAACATGTGCTGCTGGGGGCAGGCTCGCTGGTGCCGGAAGGCAAGGTGCTCGAATCCGGGCATCTGTACCTGGGCCGCCCCGCCAAGCTGGTGCGGGCGCTGACCGAGGAAGAAATCGCCTACTTCAATTATTCCGCGAAGCACTATGTCGCGCTGGCGCGGTCGTACTCGCCCATGATTTCATGAAGCTCACCAAGCTCCCGCTGATCGCCATCGCGACACTCGCCATCGCCGGCGCGCTGGGCTACGGCCTGCGGGACAAGCCGGTTGCGCCCGCCGCGACCTTCACCACCCTGGACGGCCGGCCCATCGTTCTCGACGAGCTGCGCGGCAAGGTCGTGCTGGTCAATTTCTGGGCGACCACCTGCCCCGCCTGCATCAGGGAAATGCCGGGCATGGCCGAGACCTACAATCGGCACAAGGATCGCGGCTTCGAGATCGTCGCGGTGGCGATGAGCTTCGACTCGCCCAGCCATGTGGCGAATTTCGTGCGGATGCGGCAACCGCCGTTTCCGGTTGCGCTCGATGTCGACGGCGAGCACGCGCGAACCTTCGGAAACGTCCGGGCCACGCCCACCTCCTTCATCATCGGCAAGGACGGCCGCGTCCTCGAACGGAAGCTGGGCGAACTCGATTTCGTCAAGCTCAATGCCCTGCTGGACAGGGAACTGTCATGACCCGTGCGCTGGTTGCAGGCATGATGCTGCTGATGCTGAGCGCGTGTGGCGCGACCGCCCCCCAGCCTGTTTCCGGCAAGCCTTCGCCGGCCGGACCGCCTCCGCCGCCGATGCCGGAAGATGCCATCCTCTGCACCGCGGATGTCAGGCTATGCCCCGACGGCAGCACCGTCAGCCGCAACCCGGCCAAGGGCTGTGCGTTCAACGCCTGCCCAGGCGCAATCGGCCACTAAATTTTTTACTGGAATTTTCATTCATGGCGCAATACGTTTATTCCCTCAACCGTGTCGGCAAGATCGTTCCGCCCAAGCGGCACATCCTGAAGGACATTTCCCTCAGCTTTTTCCCCGGCGCCAAGATCGGCCTGCTGGGCCTGAACGGCTCCGGCAAATCCTCGCTGATCCGCATCATGGCGGGGGTGGACAAGGACATCGAGGGCGAAGCGATCCCGATGCCGGGCATCCGCATCGGCTATCTTGCGCAGGAGCCGCAGCTCGACCCGACGCACACCGTGCGGCAGGCGGTGGAAGCGGGGCTGGGGGAGATCGTCGGGGCCAAGGCCCGGCTCGATGAAATCTACGCCGCCTACGCCGAGCCCGATGCCGACTTCGACGCCCTGGCCGAGGAGCAGGCCAAGTGCGAGGCGATCCTCGCCACCGCCGGCTCCGACCTCGACACGCAGATGGAAATCGCCGCCGATGCGTTGCGGCTACCGCCCTGGGATGCGGTGATCGGCAACCTGTCGGGCGGCGAAAAGCGCCGCGTCGCGCTGTGCCAGTTGCTGCTGTCCAACCCCGACATGCTGCTGCTGGACGAACCGACCAACCACCTCGACGCCGAATCGGTCGAATGGCTGGAGCAGTTTCTGGTGCGCTATCCGGGCACCGTGGTGGCGGTGACGCACGACCGCTATTTCCTCGACAACGCCGCCGAGTGGATTCTCGAACT
>JAUPLV010000198.1 GCA_030836725.1 Pseudomonadota bacterium
TTCATCGGCCTGCCGGGCAACCCGGTGTCGGCCTTCGTCACCTTCTGCCTGTTCGTGCGGCCGTTTCTGCTGCGGCGCATGGGCGTGGCCGACGTGCTGTACCGTGCGTTCCCGGTCAGGGCCGGATTCACCTGGTCCAAGCCGGGTGCGCGGCGCGAATTCCTGCGTGTGAAAATCCAGGCGGATGGCACGCTGGCGCTTTTCCCCAACCAGAGTTCGGGCGTGCTCACCTCGTGCGCCTGGGCCGACGGTCTGGTCGATTTGTCCATTGGCCAGACCGTGCAGCCGGGCGACTGGGTGCGCTTCATTCCCTTCTCGGAACTCTCGTCATGAAACTGCATGTCCTGTATTTCGCCCGCCTGCGCGAGCGCTTCGGCGTCGCCGAGGAAACCCTGGAATTCGACGGCGCCACCGCTGCCGGGCTGATCGCGCAGCTACAGGCGCGCGGAGGCGCCTGGGCCGAGGAACTGGCTGCGGGGCGTGCGTTCCGGGTGGCTGTGAACCAGGACATCGTGACGCTCGACGCGGTCCTGCCGGACCAGGCCGAAGTCGCGATCTTCCCGCCGGTGACCGGAGGCTGAGGCCATGAAGATTCTCGTTCAGACCGAAGCTTTCGACCTCGGCGCCGAAGTCGACGCGATGCGCGGGGGCCGCACCGACATCGGCGCCATCGCCAGCTTCGTCGGCCTTGCGCGCGACCTCAACGAAGGCAGCGGCGTGCAGGCGATGACGCTGGAGCATTATCCCGGCATGACCGAGAAGGCGCTGGCGAAGCTAGTCGACGACGCCCGCGCGCGCTGGATCCTGCTCGACGTCACCGTGATCCACCGCGTCGGCCGCTTGCTTCCAGGCGATCCCATCGTGCTGGTGGCGGTGGCGAGCAGCCATCGCGGCGAGTCCTTCGCCGCCTGCGAGTTCATCATGGATTACCTGAAGACGCAGGCGCCGTTCTGGAAGAAGGAAGAAACCACCGAAGGCACGCGCTGGGTCGACGCGCGCGCCAGCGACGACGCGGCGGCGGCGCGCTGGCGGACGAAGTGACCGCCTGTTTTATCCGGGATCGTTCATTGGGTGATTCGTAGAGCGTAGGGTGCACTTCGTGCACCTTCTGGCATCAATCGGCGCACGGAGTGCACCCTACAAACCCGCCCCCGCATTTCCGCAACGTGGCCTGAACCGCTCCGGCCCGCTGACGGGGCTTGACATTGGTTCTAACACGAACTATATTTTGTTCGTGTTAGAACCAAATACCCAAGCGATGAGCCTCCCCGCCGAATTCCTGCCGACCGTTCAAGCCCTGGTGCAGTGCTACCAGGCGTTCGAGGCCTATTCCGCCGCGCACATTCGCACGCTGGGGCTGACCCCGCCGCAGTTCGACATCGTCGCCACGCTCGGCAACACCCCCGGCATGACCGCCACCGAGCTCGGCGAAAAAACCCTGATCACCAAGGGCACGCTCACCGGCGTGGTCGACCGTCTGGTCGATCGCGGCTGGGTCGAACGGGCCGCGCACGGCAGCGACCGCCGCTGCCAGATCATCCGCCTGACGCCATCCGGCGAGGCCCTGTTCTCCGGGGTCTTTCCCGCCCACCTGGAACATATGGCGGCCTGTTTTTCCGGTTCCGGCGCAGCCGATCACAAGCGCTGGCAAGCCGCCCTGCGCGGGCTGGAACAGATTTTCAGAAGGGACAAGTCATGAGCATCGCAACGCGCTATTCGACCCCGGCGGTCGTGCTCCACTGGCTGGTGGCGCTGCTGATCTTTGCCGTCTTCCCGCTCGGTGTGTACATGCACGAGCTGCCGCTGTCGCCCGACAAGCTGAAGCTCTACAGCTACCATAAATGGATCGGCATCACGGTGCTGCTGCTGGTCGCCGTCCGGCTGGGCTGGCGGCTGACGCACACGCCGCCGCCGCTGCCGGACAGCATCGTCGCCTGGCAGCGCCGCGCCAGCGCCGCCGTGCACGGCCTGCTATATCTGTTGATGATCGCGATTCCGCTGTCGGGCTGGATGATGAGTTCGGCCAAGGGGTTTCCGGTCGTCTGGTTCGGCGTGCTGCCATTGCCTGATCTGGTCGGCGAGGACAAGGCGTTGGGCGACCTGCTCGCCGGGGTGCACCAGGCGCTGAACTTCACGCTGCTGGCGCTGGTCATTCCGCACGTGGCCGCCGCGCTGCAGCATCACTTCATCGAACGCCAGCCCTTCCTGCAGCGCATGGGCCTGGGCGGAAAGGAGCGCGCATGAAACCGACCGTATTGGCCCTGCTTGCAATGCTGGCCGCACCCATGGCGCAGGCGGCGGAATACCGCACGGTGCTGCCGAAGCAGAGCACGATCCACTTCGAATTCCGCCAGATGGGCGTGCCGATCAAAGGCGGTTTCAAGCGTTTCACCGCGCAGATGGCGTTCGACCCGGCCAAACCCGAGGCTACCCGCGCGCAGATCGAGATCGACCTCGCCAGCATCGACGCCGGCTCGCCCGAAGCCGACGCGGAATCTGCCGGCAAGCTGTGGTTCAACCGCGGCGCCTATCCGAAAGCGAGCTTCGTCTCCGGCCAGGTGCGTTCGCTCGGCAACAACCGCTACGAGATGCGCGGCACGCTCAGCCTCAAGGGCCGGAGCCGCGAGATGCTCGTTCCGGTCACCTTCACGCCCGACAAAACCGTCGCCACCTTCGACGGCACGTTCGTCCTCAAGCGCCTCGACTTCGGCATCGGCGAGGGCATGTGGGCGGACGTCGACACCGTCGCCAACGAAGTCCAGGTCAGATTCCGCATTGCCGCCACCGGCAACTAACCCGCTGTTCATCCACACCAAGGAGCTCCCCATGAAACGACTCGCACTTCTCACTTCAATTACCGTTTTTGCCGCCGCCGCCCAGGCCGCGCCGGTCACCTACGTCATCGACAACAGCCACACCTACCCGCATTTCAGCTACAACCACCTCGGCTTTTCCAACCAGACCCACAAGTTCGACAAGACCAGCGGCAAGGTGGTGCTCGACCGCGCCGCCAGAACCGGCTCGGTCGACGTGAGCATCGACGTCGCCTCGGTCAACACCGGCCATGCGGTGTTCAACGAGCACATCCAGGCCGCGGACTTCTTCGACACCGCCAACCACCCGACCATCACCTTCAAATCGGACAAGATGACGTTCAGGAGCGACCAGCCGGTGAGCCTGGCGGGCGACCTCACCATCAAGGGCGTAACGAAGCCGGTGACGCTCGCCATCACCCATTTCAAGTGCCAGCCGCATCCGATGCTGAAGGTGGATGCCTGCGGCGCCAACGCGACTACCCAGGTCAAGCGCTCGGAGTTCAACATGGGCAAGAACGTGCCCTTCGTCAGCGACGAAGTGACGCTGACCCTGGCGATCGAGGCGGTCAATAAGCCGGCGCAATAAGCCGGGCGGGGCGGCCTCCGGTAAAATGCCGCTTTAGCTGTCCGGACACCGCCTCGTGGAACCCCATCAACTTGAACTGCTTGCGCCCGCGCGCGACGCCGGCATCGGCATCGAAGCCGTCAACCACGGCGCCGATGCGGTGTATATCGGCGGGCCGTCGTTCGGCGCGCGCGCCTCGGCGTCCAACGAGGTCGCCGACATCGCGCGGCTGACCGAACACGCGCACCGCTTCAACGCACGCGTGTTCGTCACCCTCAACACCATCCTCACCGACGACGAACTCGAACCGGCGCGCCGGCAGATCTGGCAGCTGTACGA
>JAUPLV010000199.1 GCA_030836725.1 Pseudomonadota bacterium
CGTCGAGCGCCTGCTGTTCGTGCTGTCGAAGCGCGGTGAAATGTGGAAGAAGATGCTGCTCGGCAACCCCCGGCTGAACATCGACAAGCATCTCGCCGAGAAGTCTCGCCGGTGAAGGACGGCGACGAGATCGCGCTGGTGGGATTTTCGGTGGTGTGACCATGCGCGCGGAATCCATCCGACCGGACATCCCTGCTTTTTTGATCTATACCGAAATCCTCAAACTCCTTGAAGGAGACGGACATGACAGACCAAATCCAGATCAGTATCGATCAGGACATCTACGATCGGCTGCAAATGCTCATGGTTCCCCCCATTAGTGACGCCAACGCCGTCATCAAGTCCCTGCTGTATCGCAATGATGGCTCCGACAGCCGGGCCGCCGTTTCGCTGGCGGCCGGGGAGCGGCACTTTACCTATGAGCAGGAACTTGAGCGCTCCAGCCAGGGCGTGTATGAGTGCGGCGGCGGAACTTAGGTCCGGCGTACACGTGGCGACCGCTTGCCAGCGCTGAATTATTCGGCCACAAGCATCGGCTTTACTTCAGGGGCAGGCCACCACTCTCGGCCCGTGCCTTACGCCAGGCCCAGGGCGGCGTCGGCTCGTTGTCCTGCCACAACCCGATCCGTTCACGTTGCGCCTCGCCCTGCAGCGCGGCCATGGCATGGCGGTCCTCGCCACGTGCCGAGGCCCAGGCAAATCCGCGCCGCACCATGTCCGCGTTGACCGACCGGGCGTCCACGACGAGGCGCCCCACCTTGCGTCCGTAGACATCGGTGGCGACGATTTCAAGCTGCGCCCGCCGCTTCAGCACCCTCGCCTTCAGCGCTTCCGTGGCGGCTTCGCCATGCGGCTGGCCGGTTTCGGGCGCATCGATGTCGGCCAGGCGAACCTTCATGAAAGCACGCGACTCGGGGCGATAGTGGTCGGGCTTGAACAGCACGGTGTCGCCGTCGATCGCCACGATGACGACGCCGTGCATCGTCTCCGCGCAGGCCGTGCCGGCAGCGGCAAACAACAGAAACAGCGCCAGGGCCGCACGAAGGGCGAGCATCCGTCGGACTGCTCCTTGCGGGCACGCCGCCTGCGGCAGCCTCACCCGGCGAGCATCTCGGCGGCATGCTGCCGCGTGGTGGCGGTGATCTTGAGCCCGCCCAGCATGCGCGCGATTTCCTCGACCCGGGCATCCTCGCCCAGCAGGCTGATGTTGGATGAAACGATGCCGCCGCTGGCCTGCTTGGCCACGCACAGGTGCTGCGCGCCGCGCGCGGCCACCTGCGGCAGATGGGTGATAACCAGCACCTGACGGGTTTCGCCCAGCCGGGCCAGCCGCCGTCCGACGGCTTCGGCCGCGCTGCCGCCGATGCCGACATCGACCTCGTCGAAGATCAGCGTCGGCACCCCGGCGACGCCGGACAGCGCGGTCTGGATCGCCAGGCTGATGCGCGACAGTTCGCCGCCCGAGGCCACCTTGGCAAGCGGTCCCGGCGGCAGGCCGGGATGGCTGGCGACGAGGAACGCCACGTCTTCCAGCCCGTGCGCGCGCGGCTCGCTGGCGGGCTGCAGGACGATATCGATATGCCCGCCCGCCAGCGCCAGTTCGTGCATCGCCGCCGTCACCTGTTTCGACAGCGCCGTCGCCGCCTTGCCGCGTAACGCGCTGAGCTGTGTCGCCGCGGTCTGGTAGTGCGCCCAGTCGGCGTCCTCGGCGGCCCGCAGCGCGTCGAGATCGTCGCTGGCGGCCAGGTCGGCCAGGCGCGTCTGAAACTGCCCGAGCAGACCGGCCAGCGCGTCGGGCTGCACCCGGTGCTTGCGCGCCAGCCGGTGCATGTCGGCGAGCAGGCGATCGAGTTCGGAGAGACGTTCGGGGTCGAGGTTGAGATGGCCGGCGTAGCGGCGCAATGCGTGAACCGCCTCGGCCAGATCGGCGCTGGCCGAATTCAGCAAGGTGGCGACGTCCTTCAGGCTGTCGTCCACCGCCTGCATGGCGTCGAGGCGAACGCTCATTTCGCCGAGCTGGCTTGAGACTGACGCTTCGCCCTCGTCCAACCCCTGGATCAGCGCATGGCTGCCTTCAAGCAGGGTGGTGACGTGCGCCAGCCGCGCATGTTCGGTCTGGATCTCGTCCCAGCGCGCGAGGTCGTCGCCCAGCGCGCGCAACTCCTCCACCGCCAGGCTCAGGCCTTCGCGTTCGATCTGCCGCGCCTGGCCGTGGGTTTCGGCCTCCAGGCGATGCTGCCGGGCGGCCTGCCAGTCGCGCCAGGCCGCCGCCACGGCGGCAGCCTGTTGCTGCGCCCCCGCGTAGGCGTCGAGCACCTCGCGCTGGGCTTGCGGGCGCAACAGCGCGTGATGTGCGTGCTGGCCGTGAATGTCGAGCAGGAATTCGGCGGCGTCCTTCAACTGCGCCAGCGGCGCGGCGCTGCCGTTGATGAAGGCGCGCGAGCGGCCGCCGGCATCGATCACCCGGCGCAGGATCAGCGCGCCGTCGTCCGACGCGAAACCCGCCTCATTGAGCCAGGCCGCCAGTTGCGGCAAACCGTCGATGATGAATTCGGCGGAAATTTCCGCTCGCGCGGCGCCGCCGCGGACGACGCCGCCCTCGGCGCGGTCGCCCAGCGCCAGCGCCAGCGCATCGACCAGGATGGACTTGCCGGCGCCGGTTTCGCCGGTCAGGACGGTGAGGCCCGGCGCGAAGTCCAGCTCGACCGATTCGACCAGCAGGTAATTGCGGATGGACAGATGCGCGAGCATGAAATGCTCAGAGCTTCTTGCCCCAGTGCAGCTTCTGCCGCAGGGTGTCGTAGTAGCTGTAGGAGTGTGGATGCAGCAGGGTGACCGGACGGCTGGCGCGGACGATCCACACATGGTCGCCGCTGCGCAGGTCGAAATGATGCTGGCCGTCGAAGTGGACCCGCGCATCGTCGGCGTAGGTCAGGTGCAGCTCGATGCGCGAATGGCTGCTGACCACGATGGGACGCGCCGAAAGCGTGTGCGGACAGATCGGCACCAGCGCCACGGCTTCCAGCGTGGGATGCACGATCGGTCCGCCCGCCGACAGCGCATAGGCGGTGGTGCCGGTCGGCGTGGTGACGACCAGGCCGTCGGCGCGCTGGCTGTAGACAAACTCGCTGTTGATGGAGATTTCCAGGTCGATCAGGCGGCCCGAGCCGCCCTTGCCGACCACCACATCGTTGAACGCGGTGGCTTCGAACACGCATTCGCCGTCGCGGCGAATCTGCCCGTTCAGCAGGATTCGCTCCTCCGCCACGTATTGGCCGCTGAGAATTTCGGACACGGCATCGAACATGTCGGCGACCGTGATGTCGGTGAGAAAGCCCAGCCGCCCCTGGTTGATGCCGATCAGCGGCACGCCGAGCGGCGCGACTTCACGCGCGATCGACAGCATGGTGCCATCGCCGCCCATCACCACCACGGCATGACTTTCGGTTGCCAGGTCGGTCAGGCTGCGGATGGGGAAATCCGTGATCCCCAGATGTTCGGCGGTCTGGTTGGCCAGCAAAACCGCATGCCCGCGGGCGCGCAGAAAATCGCCCAGCGCTCGCACGGAAGCTTCCATGCCCTGATTGTCGTATTTTCCGACGAGGCCGACGGTGTGGAAAGGGGTTTGCATGAGGGGCGATTATAAAGGGGTCGGGGGCAAGGATTCAGGAATCGGGGAATCCGCCGCGCATTTTTTGATCGAATGTTGCCGATGCCC
>JAUPLV010000076.1 GCA_030836725.1 Pseudomonadota bacterium
ATACCCGCTGGCCGAGGGCGTTGTAGGCGTATTCGCCGATCCGCCTGCCGCCGTTGTCGACGGCGGCGAGGCGGCCGAGGGGGGTGTAGCTATAGGTGTAGTAGCCGTCGCCGGCGATGCGTCCGGCGGCGTCATAGGCGTAGGTCCTGTTGTCGGCGCCGCTGCTCCAGGCCAGGCGGTTGCCGCTGTAGCCGTAGTGGGTGGCGGCGGCGTTCCAGGCGAGGCTCTGCCGGTTGCCGTTGGGGTCGTAGGCGTAGTCGAGGCTGTCGCCGGCGACGCCCTGGGGCTGGGCGACTTCGGTCCGGGCTTTGGTGAGGCGGCCCGCCGGGTCGAGGCTGAAGCGGCTCAGGGTGTCGTCCTGGAAGGGGTCGGTCTGGCCCCACAGGTGCTGGCCCACCATCCGGCCGGCGGGGTCGTAGTCGAAGTCCTGGACCACGGCGGACTCGATGCGGCGGATTTCCCCGTCCAGGCCATGGGCGCGAAGGTGCGCCAGGCCGTTGCTCCAGGTCCAGCCGGAGATTGGGCCGAAGGGGGCGTGGGCGATGTCGGCGAGGAGGGGCTGGCCGTTCACGGCGATGGCGTCGATTTTGCCATGGGCGTAAGCGTAGCCGATGCGGTTGCCGCCGGGCGTGGTGAGCTGGGCCAGCTGGCCGGCGGGGTTCCAGGCGTAGTCGAGGCTGAAGCCGAGGCCGCCGACGGTCTGGGTACTGGCGATGAGGCGGCCGTTTGTATCGTACCGGTAGGCGGTGCCGCCGGAGGGGTCGGTGAAGCCGAAACCAAAGAAGTCAGCATCGCATTATGTCAGCAGAATCAACGTATTCTGGATCGCCACGTCCCTGCGGGCCTCGCGATGACGGAATAAATCAGCGTCTCCCAAGCCTGGTTTACTGGAAACGGGGGCTGAATCAATGGCCGGGAATGACGAAACAAACCTAGGTGCGCCTTGCGCGCACGAACGCATCCTGTTCAGTATGGTTCTCTCCCTTCGCGTGTTGCATCGAATTGTTTTTGTTCTTCCGCGACGCGAACCCATGTGCTTTGCACGGGCAGCTAATAAAGGCACGCTACAGTAAAGGTCAAGGCAACGTCAAGCGCCTGCTCAAGGAACCCGGCCAAACGGGCCGAAATCGGCGGAGGCACGCTCGATCACTGGGGAAGGCGCGGCGTGTTGTCGGATCGACCAAGGGAATGCTGAACAATTCGGCCATCGCGAGGGGCGAAGCGGGGGCGAAAGGCAAGGCCCGATCCTCCATGGCGATGCGTTTCCCTACAGGCCGTCCGTGAGTTTCAGCATGAACGCGGTGTATCGCGCTTCGGCTTTCTGAAACACGGCGATCAGCCGTTCGGCGTCCTCGGTTAGCCGGCTGCCGCCGGGGCCGCTGTCGACGAGCGGCGATTGCCACGCGGAATTCATCGAATCGACGGTATCCCAGGCCGCCTTGTAGCTCATCTTCATCTCCTTGGCGGCTTTGGAGATGGAACCGGTTTCGCGGATGCGCTGCAGCAGTTCGATGCGGCCGCGGCCGAGGAAATTCTTGCCTTCCAATGTCAGCCAGAAGCGGCCGTCTGCCTTGAGTTGCGTCTTCATGCGCCGAGTGTAGCAAATGGCCCGCGCCGGGGAGCGGTCGGCTAGAATGCGCGGATGAATCCGAATCTTTTCCGCCGGCCATGACCGCCTTTCTCGCCGTGGGGCTGGGCGCGGCGATCGGCGCGTGGCTGCGCTGGGGGCTGGGGCTGTGGCTGAACCCGCTGTTTCCCTCGCTGCCGCTCGGCACGCTGGCCGCCAATCTGGTTGGCGGCTATTGCATCGGCCTGGTCATCGCCTGGTTCGCCGAGCATCCGGGCATGCCGCCGGAAGCGCGCTTGTTTCTCATCACCGGCCTGCTGGGCGGACTGACCACGTTTTCCACGTTTTCCGCCGAGGTCGTGACTGCCTTCATGCGCGGGCTGTGGCTCACTGGCGGGGCAATCGCCTTTACCCACATGCTGGGGTCGTTTGCCGCCACGGCGCTCGGTTTCTATACGCTGAGGGGGTTCAAATGAACGGCGTCTGCCTGCAATTTTTCGTCACCGAATCCGATCGCCACCACGGCAAGCTCGCCTATGAATGGCTGCTCGACGCAGCGCAGGGCCTGGGGGTGCCGGGCGGCTCGGCCTTCCGCGCGCTGGCCGGGTTCGGCCGGCACGGCCGTCACGATGCCGGGTTTTTCGAACTGGCGGGCGAACTGCCGGTGGTGGTTGAATTTTTCGTCGACGATGCGATGGCGGACCGGCTGCTGCAAGCCGTCGGCGATGCAGGGCTGAAGCTGGTCTACGCGAGACTGCCGGCGCAGACCGGCGTCACCGCCTGACCCCGGCTCGGCCAGGCGTGCTCGATCAGCTGATCCTGTTCGTCGCCTCGCTGGCGGCCAATTTCTTCTCGGCGCTTTCCGGCGGCGGGGCGGGACTGATCCAGTTTCCCATGCTGATTTTTCTGGGGCTGCCGTTCGGGGTGGCGCTGGCCACCCACAAGGTCGCCAGTGTGGCGCTCGGGCTGGGGGCGACGCTGCGGCACCTGAAGGAATCCCACCTCGAACGCCGCTTCTCGCTGATCATCCTCGGCGCCGGCCTGCCGGGCGTGGTGCTGGGCGCGCTGACCATCCTGCGGATACCCGAGCGCGCGGCCATGCTGGCGCTGGGTGTGCTGACGCTGGGGCTGGGCCTGTATTCGGTGTTCAAGCCCCGGCTGGGTCTGGAGCATGCACCCCGGAACCGGCAGGGCGCGGCGCTGGCCGGCGGTATGGCCGGGCTGTTCGTGGTCGGCTTTCTCAACGGCTCGATCACCAGCGGCACCGGCCTGTTTCTCACCATCTGGCTGATCCGTTATTCGGCCTCGACTACACCCGCGCGGTCGCTTACACGCTGATTTTGTGCGGCCTGGTGTGGAACGGAACCGGCGCGCTGGTGCTGGGCGCGATCGGCACCGTGGCCTGGAACTGGATGCCGGCGCTGCTGGCGGGCTCGATCATTGGCGGCTACCTCGGCAGCCACCTGGCGATCAGCAAAGGCAATCTGTGGATCAAGCGGGCGTTCGAGATCGTGACGATATTGATCGGCCTGAAGCTGATCCTCGGTTGAACTTTGTGGACAGATCGAACCGCTGTCCGCGAACGCGGGCGCGCAATGCTGTGATATCTTCAAGCCTGCAAAAGGGAGTTTAAAAGCGTGATCAAAAAACAGTGGCCGGCGTTTGTGCTGGCATTTGTATTGCCGCTGCTGGCGGTGTTCTGGTGGTGGGGCGGTTTCAATTCGGTCAGCGTCGCCGAGATCGAAGCCGGGCCTTATCGTTATGCTTATGTGGACTACGAAGGCCCGATCAGCAACATGCGCAAAACGCATCGCGCCGCGCAGGGCAAATTCAAGGCGGCCCAGATCGAGGCGGGCGACACGATCAGCGTGATCCTCAGCGATCCGCGCGCTTCCAACGGCAAGGTGCGCGCGCAACTCGGCTACATCCTGAGCGAGACGGCGAGCGTTCCGGAAGGCCTGCAGGAAGGCCGCATCGAGCGTCGTCCGGTCTATTCGGCCCAGGTGCAGGCGGTTGTGTTGCTGGCCCCGTCCAAGGCCTATCAGGCGCTGGCCGATGTGCTGAAGCCGCGCGGGCAGGACCTGGTCATGCCGACGGTCGAGCTGTATCGTCCGGCGGGAAAGGCAAGCGGCATTGGTTACTTTACTCTGGAGATGAATCGCTGATGGCGTTCTTCTCGGTTCTGGCAGCCGTTGCCCTTGAACAGCTGCGCCCGCTGAGATATCCGCTGCCGCACTATCGGCGCTATACCCTTTTCATCCAGTGGCTGGAGCGGCGTTTCAATGCCGGCGAATACGTCCATGGGGCGATTGCCTGGTCGCTGGCGGTGTTGCCGCTGCTGGCGGCGGCATGGCTGATATTCGCCCTGCTGGACGGCATCAGCCCCTTCCTCGGCTGGATGTGGAATGTGGCGGTGCTGTATTTCACCCTCGGCTTCAAGTATTACAGCGACAACGCGGAGCGTATCGCGAACCTGCTTCGCGCCGGCGATATCGAGGGCGCTCGCGCGCAGTACTCCGAATGGCGCGGCGCCGATGCCAGCCAGTTCGGCGCCGGCGAGATTGCGCGGGTCACGATCGAGCAGGCGATAGCGGCCAGCCACCGGCAGATGTTCGGTACGCTGCTGTGGTTCGTGCTGCTGTCGCCGATGGGCCCGGCCGGCGCCATTCTGTTCCGCGCGGCTTCGATTCTGGGGCGTCGCTGGGCAGGCGCGCGCGGCCAGTTCGGGGCGTTTTCGCTGCGCGCGTTTCATGTCGTCAACTGGCTGCCCGCGCGCCTGACAGCGCTGACCTATGCGATTGCCGGCAATTTCGAGGACGCCATCTATTGCTGGCGCACCCAGGCCGACGTCTGGCCTGAGCCGGAAGAGGGCGTGGTGCTGGCAGCCGGAGCCGGGGCCATGGGCGTGAAGCTGGGAGAAAGCGTCACCGTGAGCGGGGCAGACTTGTGGCGGCCCGATCTCGGTATCGGCCAGACGCCCGATGCCGACTGCATCGACAGCGCCATCAGCATGATCTGGCGCGGGCTGGCGATCTGGCTGGCGGCGGGCCTGCTGATCGTCATCGCCGGCTGGTTCGCCTGACGCCCGCATGCTCAATGCGCTGTGGGTCGGCTTCTTTCTGGTCGCTTGCCTGATCGCGCTGGCCAAACTGGTTTTCCTCGGCGATGCCGACATCTTCGCAGCGCTGGTGAAGGCGCTGTTCGACAGCAGCAAGACCGCGTTTGAAATCGCGCTCGGCCTCACCGGCGTCATGGCGCTGTGGCTCGGCGTCATGAAGATCGGCGAGCGCGCCGGCATGCTCGAACTGCTGACGCGCGGGCTGGCGCCGCTGTTCCGCCGCCTGTTCCCCGAAGTGCCCGCGAATCACCCCGCGCTCGGTGCGATGACCATGAACATGGGCGCCAACATGCTGGGGCTCGACAATGCGGCCACCCCGCTCGGCATCAAGGCGATGCAGGAATTGCAGAAGCTCAATCCCTCGACCGACACCGCCAGCGACGCGCAGATCCTGTTCCTGGTGATCAATACCGCGTCGGTGACCCTGCTGCCGATCACCATCTTCACCTACCGCGCGCAGCTCGGCGCGGCCGACCCGACGGATGTATTTGTCCCGCTGCTCATCACCACCTACATCGGCACCCTGATCGGCCTCTTCGTCACCGGATTCTTCCAGAAGCTGCACCTGTGGAACCGCGTCACGATGGCTTACCTCGGCGGCGCCACCGCGCTGATCGGCGGCATGGTCGCGTATTTCTCCAGCCTCGACGCCGCGACGATGACGCGACAGTCGTCGGTCCTCAGCAACGTCCTGCTGTTCGGCCTCATCGCCACCTTTTTGCTGATGGCGGTGCGCCGCCGCGTCAACGCCTACGAGGCCTTCGTCGAAGGCGCCAAGGAAGGCTTTCACACCGCGGTCACTATCATTCCGTATCTTGTCGCCATGCTGGTGGCGATCGCCGTCTTCCGCGCCAGCGGCGCGCTCGACCTGCTGATGGGCGGGCTGCGCGGTGCGGTGCTGGGACTGGGGTTCGACGCGCGCTGGATCGACGGCCTGCCGACCGCGCTGATGAAGCCGTTTTCCGGCAGCGGCGCCCGCGCCATGATGATCGACACCATGCAGGCCCATGGCGCGGATTCGTTCGCCGGAAGGCTCGCCTCGATCGTGCAGGGCAGCACCGAGACGACGTTCTACGTGCTGGCGGTGTACTTCGGCGCGGTCGGCATCAAGCGGGTGCGCCACGCCGTCGCCTGCGGGCTGATCGCCGACGTGGCCGGCATCCTTGCCGCCATCGGCATGGCTTATCTTTTCTTTGGTGCCGTCGCATGAAAACCTACGACACGCTCGCCGCGGTCGACCTGGGGTCCAACTCATTCCGCCTCGAAGTCGCACGCGTGGCCGGCGACCAGTTGTATCCGCTCGATTCGCTGAAGGAAACCGTGCGGCTGGCCGGCGGGCTCGGCGACGACAAGAATCTCGACGATCCCACCCAGGAACGCGCGCTGGCCTGCCTGCAACGCTTCGGCGAACGCCTGCGCGGCCTGTCGCCAGAAGCGATCCGCTGCGTCGGCACCTCGGCCCTGCGGATCGCCCGCAATGCCGATGCCTTCCTGCGCAAGGCCGAAATCGCATTGGGCCATCCGATCGAGATCGTCGCCGGGCGCGAAGAAGCACGCCTGATCTATCTGGGCGTCGCCCACTCGCTGCCGGCCTCGCCCGACCGCCGGCTGGTGGTCGACATCGGCGGCGGTTCCACCGAATTCATCATCGGCCACGGCCTCAAGCCGCATGAGCGCGAAAGCCTGCACATGGGCTGCGTCAACTTCTCCAAACGCTTCTTCGCCGATGGCGTCATCGACAAGGCCGCGCTGAAAGTGGCCGAGGTCGCGGCACGGGTCGAGGTGGAGCGCATCGCCCGTGAATTCTCCAAAGCCAACTGGCAGCAGGCGGTGGGTTCCAGCGGCACCGCGCGCGCCCTGCGCGAAATCCTCGAACAGAACGGCTGGTCGGCGCGCGGCATCACCGCCGACGGGCTCGCCCAGCTGCGCAGCCAGCTGATCAGGGCTGGCCATGTCGATGCGCTCGATCTGCCCGGCCTGTCGCGCGACCGCCGTCCGGTCATCGCCGGCGGCTTCGCCATCATGGCCGGCCTGTTCGCCGAGCTTGGAATCGAACAGATGGACGTCGCCGAAACCGCCATGCGCGAGGGCATCCTGTACGACCTGCTGGGGCGTTTCCACAAGCAGGACATGCGCGAGGCGACGGTGGACGAATTCATGCGCCGCTACCACATCGACACCCGGCAGGCCGCCCGTGTCAAGCAGGTGGCGGTCAAGCTGCTGGAGGCCCGCGGCGGCAGCGACGAAAACGACGAATGCTTCCTCGACTGGGCCGCGCGCCTGCACGAAATCGGGCTCTCCGTTTCGCACAGCGGCTATCACCGCCATTCAGGCTACATCCTCGAAAACGCCGACATGCCCGGTTTCTCGCGCACCGAACAGGCCCGCCTGGCGCTATTGGCGCGCGCCCAGCGCGGCGCGCTGCTGAAGCTGCCGGCTTTTGCCGCCGGGGAGGCGCCGGATAACGACCGTCTGCTGGCGTGGCTGTTGCGGCAGGCCGTCATCCTCTGCCGCAGCCGCGCCGAACCGCACCTGCCCGAGATGAAAGTGGAAGCCAGCAACAAGCGCTTCCGTTTGACCTTGCCCGAAGGCTGGCTGGAACAGCGGCCCCTTACCCGGCGTGCGCTGGAGGAAGAGTCGGCGCACTGGAATGCGGTGGGAGTGAAGTACAGCTTCGGCTAGCGGCCGGCCCCACATTGCCCTGCTGTGTAATGGGTTGCCGGCAGTCCCCGCGGGAGCAGGGAACCGCCGGGCAGGGCGCCGGATCTAGCCGACCTTGGGCAGGTTTTCCAGCGCCGCCCGGATCGCTTCCTCCGGGTAGACATGGTCCTCCAGCTGGCCGCTGAAATAGCTGTCGTAGGCGGCCATGTCGAAGTGGCCGTGGCCGGACAGGTTGAAGAACAGGGTCTTGGATTCGCCGGTTTCCTTGCAGCGCATCGCCTCGTCGATGCAGGCGGCGATGGCATGGTTGGATTCCGGCGCGGGAACGATGCCCTCGGCGCGCGCGAACGTCACCCCCGCCCTGAAAGTGGCGAGTTGCGGCACCGACACGGCTTCGATCAGCTTTTCGTGATACAGCTGCGAAACCAGCGCGGAGTCGCCATGGTAACGGAGCCCGCCGGCATGGATGCTCGGCGGCATGAAGTCGTGGCCGAGGGTATACATCAGCATCATCGGCGTCAGCTTGGCGGTGTCGCCGAAGTCGTAGGCGTAATGGCCCCGCGTCAGCGTCGGGCAGGATGCCGGCTCGACCGCCACCAGGCGCACATTCCTGCCCGCCGCCTTGTCGGCGAAGAAGGGGAAGGCGGCGCCGCCGAAATTCGAACCGCCGCCGCAGGGCGCGAAGATCATGTCGGGGTAATCGCCCGCTTTCTCGAACTGTTTCTTGGCTTCAAGGCCGATGACGGTCTGGTGCAGAAGCACGTGGTTGAGCACCGAGCCCAGCGCATAGTTGGTGTCCGCGTGGGTGGCCGCGTCTTCCACCGCTTCGGAAATCGCCAGGCCAAGCGAGCCGGGGTTGTCCGGATCCGCCGCAAGCGCGGCGCGCCCGGAGTTGGTTTCGGCGGACGGGCTGGCGAACACTTCCGCGCCCCAGGTCTGCATCATGGAGCGGCGATAGGGTTTCTGCCCGTAGCTCACCTTGACCATGTAGACCCGCACGTCCAGACCGAACATCTGTCCCGCCAGCGCCATCGAGCAGCCCCACTGGCCCGCCCCGGTTTCGGTGGCGATGCGCTTGATGCCGGCTTCGGCGTTGTAATAGGCCTGCGCGACCGAGGTGTTGACCTTGTGCGATCCGGCGGGGGAAACGCCTTCGTACTTGTAATAAATCTTCGCCGGGGTGCCGAGCGCGGCTTCCAGCCGGTGCGCGCGGAACAGCGGCGAGGGCCGCCACAGCTGGTAGATTTCGCGCACCTTTTCCGGAATGGCGATCCATCTTTCGGCGGACATTTCCTGCTCGATCAGGCTCATCGGGAAAATCGCGGTCAGCGCGTCCGGACCGATGGGTTTGCCGTCCGGACCCAGCGGCGGAGCCGGCGGGTTGGGCATGTCGGCGACGACGTTGTACCAGTGGGTAGGGATTTCGGATTCGTCCAGCAGGAATTTCGTTTGTTGCATGCCTAGCCTCCTCGAATTATTGAACGTCTTGTCGAACGTCCTCGCCGCAACTTCACGGTGGACGGATGCCGATGATTGACGACGAACCGTTCGCGGTCAATCCTTGATCATCCGGCTTCCAGCCCTGACAGGCGCGTAGCCGGTTGCACCCGGTTCCGCGAGAACGCCCCGTCCAGAACAGCAGGGCAGAAATCCAGGCAAGCAAAAATCCGCCATCGACAAGCGGGTGGGCCGGGCGGGCGCAAGGCCACGGCCGGCCTGTCAGCGGCGCGGCGCCCCGGAATTACCCGGCGAACCGGCGAGCCCGGTTGCTTTGCGGAACCCGGATTTTCGGGCGCCTGCCATGAGAAAGATGGGGGTTGATGCGGAGGGTCGCTATTCGATTCTTGTCCCCGCGATCATGCCCGCCCGGTCCGGGCGGGCACTCGGTGGAATGCTTACTGACGATGACGGCGCAGGGTGACGACCGCCCCTAATGCCAGCAAAGAGGACATCAGGATCATGCTCCACTCGGAGAGCGAGGGAACAGGCGTCGGCGTTGGCGCTGCCGCTGCGGAAAAACTAAACTCGGCGCCCCAGACGTTACTCGAATAGGAGGTCGTGGTCGTGACGGTGTTCAGGAGGGCGCCTGCCTTTGAGTACTGCCACAGGGTGTTTCGTGAACTATTGTTCACCAGCCACAGGGTGCCGGTGCTGCTCTCGTAGGCAAGCGCACCCGTCGAATTGTTATGCGGGAATGAATTCAGCAGTGTGCCGTCCATGGCGTATTCGTAAATATTGATCGTGTCCACGATCCAGAGCGAATTGTTTGCCGAATCGTAGGTTATCCCCGGGCAAAAACTAATGCAGGAAGCGGTAAAGACCGTAGCGGGCGCGCCCGACCAGTCCGGGTTATAGCGGTAGACCTCACCGGTTTGGTCGTTGACGGTGTAGTTGTACACCCCATCGGTCGCGCCATCGATGATCTCCGGACTTCCAGCGGGTAAGGTAAAGGGTCCGGAATTCGCCGTTGGGGTGAGCGAGGTGTTGAATTCCTGGCGTCCGGGCGTTCCACCAGTATAATCCGCGGTCCAGATGGTGTCCCTGACCGAAATTGCATAATGAAATTGTCCAGGGGTGCTCAGGTTCTGGTTTGTTACAACATTCCCCTGAATCGACTGAATGGCTGAGTTCGTTTTAACCGTGTTCTGCATCACTGGTAGGAGGTCCGGAGCGCATGAAACAGAAACTGCTGGGGCGTGAGGTTGTCCTTGAAGCGGTCAAGCAGGCGGCGCCAGCCCAGATAATTT
>JAUPLV010000077.1 GCA_030836725.1 Pseudomonadota bacterium
AACCACGCTGGTCGACCAGCTCCTCAAGCAATCCGGCACCTTCCGCGACAACCAGGCGGTTGACGAGCGGGTGATGGACTCCAACGACCTGGAAAAGGAACGCGGCATCACCATCCTGGCGAAGAACACCGCGATCACCTACGGCGACTACCACATCAACATCGTCGACACCCCGGGCCACGCCGACTTCGGCGGCGAGGTCGAACGCGTGCTCGGCATGGTCGATGGCGTGGTGCTGCTGGTCGACGCGGTCGAAGGCCCGATGCCGCAGACGCGCTTCGTCACCAAGAAGGCGCTGGCCCTCGGCCTGCGCCCCATCGTAGTGATCAACAAGGTGGACCGCCCCGGTTCGCGCCCGAACTGGGTGGTGGATCAGACCTTCGACCTGTTCGACAAACTTCACGCAACGGACGAGCAGCTCGATTTCCCGATCATCTACGCCTCCGGCCTCAACGGCTGGGCCTGCATGGACCTGAAGGACGCGCCGTCGAACGGCGGCGGCGCTGCCGACATGAAGCCGCTGTTCGATACGGTATTGAGCCACGTCCCCACTCCGCCCGGTTCGGCCGACGCGCCGCTGCAACTGCAGATCGCCGCGCTCGACTACTCGACCTATACCGGTCGTCTCGGCGTCGGTCGCGTGCTCAACGGCCGCATCAAGCCCGGCATGTCGGTCGTGGTGATGAACCACGAAGATCAGGTGGCCAGCGGCCGCATCAACCAGGTACTCGGCTTCCAGGGACTGGACCGCGTGCCGGTGGACGAGGCCGAGGCCGGCGACATCATCATCATCTCCGGACTGGATGACATCGGCATCGGCGTCACGATCTGCGACAAGGATAATCCGGTTGGCCTGCCGGTACTGCCGGTGGACGAACCGACGCTGAACATGGACTTCATGGTGAACACCTCGCCGTTGGCCGGCACCGAAGGCAAATTCGTCACCAGCCGCCAGATTCGCGACCGCCTGGCCAAGGAGTTGCTGGTCAACGTCGCGCTGCGGGTCGACGAAACCGGCGATGCCGACGTGTTCCGCGTCTCCGGCCGCGGCGAACTTCACCTCACCATCCTGCTGGAAAACATGCGCCGCGAAGGCTTCGAGATGGCCGTCGGCAAGCCGCGCGTGGTGTACAAGGAAATCAACGGCGAAAAATGCGAGCCTTATGAAAACCTCAGCATCGACCTTGAGGACGATACCCAGGGCGCGGTGATGGAGGAAATCGGCCGCCGCCGCGGCGAACTGACCAACATGGAATCCGACGGCAACGGCCGCACCCGCCTCGAATACCACATTCCGGCACGCGGCCTAATCGGCTTCCAGTCCGACTTCATGACGATGACGCGCGGCACCGGCCTGATGAGCCACGTGTTCGACGACTACGGCCCGGTCAAGGCGGACCTGCCCGGTCGCCACAACGGCGTGCTGGTATCGCAGGACAACGGCGAGGCCGTGGCCTACGCGCTGTGGAAACTGGAAGACCGTGGCCGCATGTTCGTTTCGCCCGGCGACAAGCTGTATGAAGGCATGATCATCGGCATCCACAGCCGCGACAACGACCTGGTGGTCAATCCGATCAAGGGCAAGCAGCTCACCAACGTCCGCGCCTCCGGCACCGATGAAGCAGTGCGTTTGACCACCCCGATCAAGCTGACGCTGGAATCCGCGGTGGAATTCATCGACGACGACGAGCTGGTTGAGATCACGCCGAAGTCGATCCGCATCCGCAAGCGCCATCTGCAGGAACACGAGCGCAAGCGCGCCAACCGCGCAGCAGCATAAAACCGGAACGCCCCGCCACCGTGCGGGGCGTTTTCAATCCCCCCCACACCCGCCTCCTCCACACCCGCTGTCCGCACTGCCGGACTCGCTGCCACCCCCGCACCCCGAACTGCAGCCGATATGGCTGGCGCAATAGTTACCCGACCCCGGCGTACAGCGCGTGTCATAGCGAAAGCCATTCTCGATTTTCAACTCGCCATCCAGGGCGAACAAACGCGGCAAGCGCTCTGGCTGTTTTGGGTTGATATTCTCAAGCGCACAGGCCAGCCGCCAGGCGCGCCTGATGCCTTCGGTCGCCAGCGTCTGCGTACTCATGGCCTCGACGGGGGTATGGTGCAGAAAGCGGCCAAATGCCTTGTTGCAGAAATCCTGGTAATAGCGCGTATGCAAAATAAAGGCATGCCAGGCATCGTCCGCCACCTGCGAGGGCATGGAGACAAAGCGCCCCCGTGCCTGGGCGCAGAGGATGAAATAGTCGCGCAGACCCTCGAACACCTGATGCTCCTGCGCTGAATCCAGATTCGGCCGCACATCGCGGAATTTCAACCGCACCGATTGCGGAAAGGGATGCGTGCGGATCGCGTCAAGCCGGCGTTGCAGCGCATGTTGGCGCCAGACGCGTTGCGCAACAAATACCAACACCGCGAGCAGGACGGTCGGGAAAATCAGATTCATGTTGTCTCCAAATCAAGCTGTGCAAGCATATCGACAATCCATTGCCGTAGACAGCCTGCACGTCCCGGCCTTGCAGCCTTGCGCCGTATAATTCGGCCATGAGCCTCGTCGACATTTCCCTCCTTGCCGGTCTTGTTCTGCTATTGCTGCTAGGCGTCGCGCTCTTTTGGCGGATGGGGCTCCAGCTGCGCGCACTCCCCGCCTTGCTGACCCAGGACGTGGAGGCCCGCCACCGCGCCGTGCTGACCGATCTGCACACGGGGCTATCGCAACAATCCGACCGCATGCAGACCCAGTTGGCGGCGCTGCAGGTGGCGCAGGCGGAGCGGCTCGCCGAAACCCGCGAGACGGTCACCGGCCAGTTTGGCCTGTTCCAGGCCGCGATGCTGGAAAAACTGGCCGAGCAGGGACGCGCCGAGCAAAGCCTGCTTCAGGACACGCTCAAAGGCATGACTGCTCATTTCAATGAGCGCGTGCAGCAGCTGTCTCAGACGGTCGACGGTCGGCTCAACGAAATCTCCGGCAAAGTGGCCGAGCGGCTCGACGAAGGCTTCAAGAAGACCAACGAGACCTTTACTTCGGTGATGTCGCGGCTGGCGGTGATCGACGAGGCGCAGAAGAAGATCGAGGGGCTGGCCTCCAACGTCGTCAGCCTGCAGGAAATCCTCGGCGACAAGCGCTCGCGCGGCGCCTTCGGCGAGGTCCAGCTGGAAGCGCTGGTGCGTAACAGCCTGCCGCCCGACGCTTATGCCTTTCAATACACTCTGAAGGGCGGCGCACGCGCCGACTGCGTGCTGATTCTGCCCGAGCCGACCGGCACGGTGTGCGTCGATTCCAAGTTCCCGCTGGAAAACTACAGCCGCATGTTCGACGACAGCCTGCCTCCGGCCGAACGCGATGCTGCCAAGCGGCAGTTCAAGACGGACGTCAAAAAGCACGTCGACGACATCGCCGCCAAGTACATCGTCGAGGGCGAAACCTCCGACGGCGCGGTGATGTTCCTCCCCGCCGAAGCGGTGTTTGCCGAGATCCATGCCTACCATCCCGATCTGGTCGAGCACGCACAAAAAAAGCGGGTGTGGCTCACCTCCCCCACTACGCTGATGGCGGTGCTGAACACGTCACGGGCGGTGATCCGCGATTCGGAAACACGGCGCATGGCGCACGTGATCAAGGACGAACTCGGCAAGCTGGCGAAGGATTTTGCGCGCTTCGACGATCGCATGAAGAAACTTGCCAGCCATATCGAACAGGCCAACAAGGATGTCAGCGAAGTGCGAATTTCCAGTGACAAGATCAGCCGCCGCTTCCAGCAGATCGAGCGGGTCGAACTCGAACATCCAGATGTCGACGCCGCACGCCTGCTCGACGCCGAGGACTGAGCGCATGAGCTGGTTTGGCCGCTGGCGTCGCACCCGCATTCTCGGTCGGCACCTCATTCCGCTGGATGCCTTTGAGGCCGCCGCAGCGCGTCTTACTGTCCTGAATGGACTGTCAGGAGATGAACTCGCTCGTCTGCGTGAATCGGCCAGCCTGTTTCTGCACGACAAGACGTTTTCCGCTGCCGGCGGCGCGGAGGTCGACAGCGCCACCCAACTCGCCATCGCACTGCAGGCCTGTCTTCTGACGCTCAATCTTTCCGAGGACAGCTACCACGGCTGGAATGAGGTCATTCTTTATCCCGACGAATTCCTGCGCCGCCGCGAGGAAATGGACGAGGCCGGCGTAGTGCATCACTCGCGCGACATTCTGGCGGGAGAATCGTGGCTCGGCGGGCCGCTGGTGCTGTCGATCGCCGACGTGAATAGCAGCGGCCCGCCAGATGGTTTCAATGTTGTGCTGCACGAATTCGCGCACAAGCTCGACATGCTGAACGGCGACGCCAACGGCTTCCCGCCACTGCATCGCGGGATGGACGCCGCCGCCTGGTCACACGATTTCGGCAGCGCCTACGAAGATCTGCGCGGACGTGTCGATGCCGGCGAAGACACCGCGATCGATCCCTATGCCAGCACCGACCCGGCCGAATTCTTTGCTGTGCTGACCGAGTTGTTTTTTGAAATTCCCGGCCTGGTGCACGCCGAGTACCCAGCGGTTTACCGGCAGCTGCGGCAGTTTTACCGCCAGCATCCATTAAGTCGCCTGGGACATCCCGCATGAATCCGGCTCGTCCGCGAACGGCAGCGCGCGTAAACGACATCTCGCCTTTTCACGTGATGGACATCCTGGCGCGAGCAAAGGCGATGGAGGCTGCCGGGCGCGACATCATCCACCTCGAAATCGGCGAACCCGATTTCGCCACCCCCGAACCTGTCGTCGAAGCCGGCATCGCCGCGCTGCGCGCCGGGCGCACCCACTACACCGGCGCCCTCGGCCTGATGGAACTGCGAGAAGCCATCGCAGGATTTCATGCGACACGCTGGCAGACCAGGGTCGACCCCGCACGCGTTGTCGTCACCCCCGGCGCGTCGGGTGCGCTGCTGCTGGCGCTGGGCCTGCTGGCCGGCCCCGGCGACGAGGTGCTGATGGCCGACCCCGGCTATCCCTGCAACCGGCACTTTGCGCGATTCTGCGAGGCACGCGCGGTCAGCGTACCGGTCGATGCCGACAGCGGCTTTCAGCTCACGCTTGAACTGATCGAGCGCCACGCCACCCCCTCCACCCGCGCCGTGCTGATCGCCAGCCCATCCAATCCCACCGGCACCGCGATCGCGCCGGACGAGCTCACGCGTATCCACGACTGGTGCGCCGATCGCGGCATCGCCCTGATCGTCGATGAAATCTATCTGGCGCTGACCTACGACGGCAGCGAATACAGTGCCACGCGCTGGGATGACGTGTTCGTCGTCAACAGCTTTTCAAAATATTTCCTGATGACCGGCTGGCGGCTCGGCTGGCTGGTTGCCCCGGCGTGGGCCATGGGAAATCTTGAACGTCTGGCGCAAAACCTGTTCTTGGCCGCCCCGACCCCGGCACAGCATGCGGCGCTGGCGGCGTTTTTACCCGACACCCTGGCCGTGCTCGAAATCCGCAAGAACGAACTTCGCCAGCGCCGCGATTTTTTGCTTCCCGCCTTGCGCCAGCGTGGGTTCATCATCCCGGCCTCCCCGCAGGGCGCGTTCTATCTGTATGCCGATTGCAGCCGCATCACCCTGGACAGCCAGGCATTCGCCAGCCAGTTACTCGAACAGGCCGGCGTCGCAGTGACGCCTGGAATCGATTTCGGCCGCCACCACGCAAAACGCTATATCCGGTTTGCCTACACCCAGCCTCTTCGCCTTCTTTCCGAGTCCCTGACCCGGATCGATGGTTTTTTGCGGACATAAAAAAACCGGCCCGAAGGCCGGTTTCCCATTCCTGCGCTTTAAATTACTTGGCGGCAGGAGCGGCGTCAGCAGCAGGAGCAGCAGCGTCGGCAGCAGGAGCAGCGGCGTCAGCAGCAGGCGCAGCGGCGTCAGCAGCAGGCGCAGCGGCGTCAGCAGCAGGCGCTTCAACAGCCGGAGCAGCAGCAGGCGCCTCAACAGCCGGAGCAGCCGCTTCTTCTTTTTGACCGCAAGCGGTCATGGAAACAGCCAGCAGAGCAGCCAGGAGGACAGAATATTTCATTTGATTTCCCTAAATTTACAATAAATTACGATGATAAAAACCCACACCAGAGATCGGTCCGGGACTTGTGATCCAGCCGACGCGCGGATTCTAGCAAATCGGCAAAAGAAAACCACTATCTATTAAATTTCTTCTGTAGCAGGAGAAATGTGTTGCCGGATAACAACAAGTCCTGCGAGAAGCAAAGACATGCGAAGACCTCATGGCGCGGGCAAGCCGCTGCGCTCGCGCAAAAACCGGATGACTTCAGGCTTGAATTCCCCACGTTCCAGCGCGCTCCGATACACCATCCGCGCTTCCTCGGTCCGCCCCTGCGCTTCCAGTGCCAGCCCCAGGCCGAGCAGCCAGCCGCCCCGGCCGGGGTCGGTAGCCAGCGCACGCCGATAAGCCCGGCCCGCCTCCTCATGGTGCTGCGCCTGCGACAGCAAGGCCCCCATCAAGGCATGATCCGCTGGTCGCAAGCTCGCCTGCCCCCGCACCAGCCAGTCCAGCGCCTCGTCTCGCCGCCCCTGATCCGCCAGCAGGCGCCCGGTCGCGATCGCCAGCCCCTCGTCCGCCCGCAGATCGAAGCCCGTCTTCAAAAGCGACAGCGCCGCCTCGGCCTGCCCGCCCTCCTGCAACAACCCCGCGAGCTGGATGCGCGCATTCGCCATCCCCGGATTGCGCTCCAGTGCCTGCCGGTACTTGCCGATCGCCGCATCGAGCTTGCCGGCGCGGTGCAATGTCTGGGCCTCGTCGTAATACTGCCGCGCCTCGGCTTCGGGCGATGGCTCGGTCATTTCCTTGACGACGGCGGGCTCCGCCCGCGCCACGGGCGCAACGACCGATTGAACCGGGATCGAAGGCTTGGGCACGCCAGACAGCGGGCGTTCCGGACGCGTTTGCTCAGGCGCCGCGATGATGGGCTCCGCAACGGAAGCGGCAATGACCGCTTGCCGCGCATTTCGAATAGCGGGCGCCGCTTGAGCCGGCGCCATGGCAACCGTCGTGGCCGCGGCCTTCTGCCGGGCAATCGCGGGCGCGGCCGGCGCCTCGACAACTTCCGGCGCGGCCGGCAGCATCCAGTAGATCGCCGCCGCCCCTGCCGCCAGCAGCCCCAGCCCGCCCAGAATCCGCCCTGCCGGGCGGCGATTCGCGCCGAACGTTCCCGTTGGCGCGGCAGGCGGCGCGGACGCGGCGGCATCCCGCGCATCGAGTTCCCGCAACATCTGGTTGATCACACTCATCCGCTTTTCAGCCCAGAAAGCGCCAGCCGGCGGCGGCCGCTGCGGCAGTCAGCCCCAGCAAGGCCAGTCCCCAGGCCAGCGGGGCGACCGACACGCCTTTGCGGGCGGCGAGCGTATCGCGCGCAGCCGCCATCACGTGACGACGCGTGACCTGTTGCGCCCCCCGGCCGAAGGCCAGCATCATGGCCTTGGCAGCGACGATGTTCGCCAGCCGCGGCAAGCCGCGGGAAACGCGCCACAGCGCGTGCGCCGCCCAGCGGGTGAATAGCGCCCCGTCGCCCCCCGCCACCTTCAGGCGATGCGACACATAGGCCGCCATTTCGCGGCGATCGAGCGGCCGCAAGACCGCATGGAAGCTGATGCGGGTGAGAATTTGCCGGGTATTTTTTTCGTGCAGCCGGGTCATCAGCTCGGGCTGGCCGAACAGCACGACCTGCAGCAATTTTCGCTTCTCGGTTTCCAGGTTGGTGAGCAGGCGCACCGCTTCGAGCGTGTCGGCAGGCAGGGCCTGCGCCTCGTCGATCAGCACGACCGGCTGCCGGGCCTGCCGGGCCAGGGCGATGAAATGCCGCTCCAGGCGGTGCAGCAGGTCTTCGCGGGCGCCGTCGGCCGGCACGCCGAACTCATTTGCGATCGCCGCATACAGACCGCGCGGATCGAGGCCCGGATTGGGCACGAATGCCGCCTGCCAGCGCGCCGGCAAGGTGTTCAGCACGCGCCGCAAAAGCAGCGTCTTGCCGGTGCCGACCTCGCCTTCGACCACCAGAAAACCTTCGCCCGCGTTCAGCGCATAGCGCAGGGTTTCGTGAGCCTCCTGGTGCGGTAGCGCGGGGAAGAAAAAGCTGGTGTCGGGGGTCAGGCCGAACGGCGGCTCGCGCAGGCCGAAGTGCTCCCACCAGGCGGTCGCACTGGAAGCGGCCGTCGACTGCTTGCGGCCCTCATGAGTGCCGCGCCGGCCTGACGATTTCCGCATTCGATTACCCATTGACCTGCTGGGTTGTTACGCTGAGCATCCGCCGAAACGTCCGGATCATGGCGTGGACTGCGGCAACTCGTAGTTCCGGAAACGATGCTGGGTCGCCGCCAGATCGCGGTCCCAGTCCTGGCTGTCGCGGATCAGCGTGGTCTTGATCAGCACCACCAGCTCGCGCTTCTGGCTGGCCTGGCTGGTGTTGCCGAAGAGTTGCCCCACAATGGGGATTTCGCCGAGCAGCGGAATGCGACTTTTATCGTCTCCGAAGGACTGGCTCATCAGCCCGCCGATGGCGACGATATGGCCATCCTTCAAGCGCACCACGCTGTCGGTTTCGGAGATGCTGCTGGACGCCAGCGGCAGGAGGTAGGTGCCCAGGTCACCCAGGGTGATTTCTTTCTGCTTTTCGGTGACGGCGCTGACCGAGGGGCGGACGTGCAGCGTGATGTTGTCCCCGTCGTCGATTTGCGGGGTCACGTCCAGCGCAATGCCGGAAAAGAAGGGCTGCACCACAACCGTGGGCGGCGTGGCAGGAACCCCCACTGCCGCCGCCGTGCCGCCGGTGATTTCAGTGACGAAAAAGTCGTCCGTCCCCACCTTGAGCACCGCTTTCTGGTTGTTGATGGTGGCGATGCGCGGGCTGGACAGCACATGCACCGTTCCCTGGCTCTTGATCAGGTTGATGACCGCGCCAAAATCCCCATCGTTGAAGGCCAGGCCGAACAAGCTCCCGGTCGGGCCGGGGATGAGTCCGCCCAGCATTTGCTCCAGCGTCCCGCCCAGGTTGATTGGCGGCGTGCCGTCGGGATTGAGACCGTTCACGCCGATCTTCAACTTGCCGCTTTGTTGCAGCGTCGCCCAGTTGATCCCGGACTGGAAACCGTCATTCAGCTGCACTTCCAGAATCTTGGCTTCCAGCATCACCTGGCGAGCGCTCACCAGCTCCGAGGCGCGCAAATACTTTTCCACCATATACAGGCTGGCTGGCGCCGCTTTCACGATGACAAGACCGGATTGCGCGCTCACCACCACGCTGCCGGCCTCGCCGACCAGCGTTTTCAGGGCGGTTCCGATTTCCTCCCAGTAGTTCGAGTCGGTCGACGTTTGCACGCTGCTGGTTTCCAGCGATTTGGATGCGCTGCCGGACGAAGACCCGCTACCGCTACTACCGCCGCCGCTGCCGCTCGTGCTGACCGATCCGGACACCACGCGCATGTCCGACTTGCCCTTGCGCTGCATCGCCAGGGCGTTCAGATGATAGATGCGCGTTTGCATGGCGGGCGACGGCACGATGATGCGCTTGCCCTGCACTTCGTATTCGTAGCCGTACAGCGCGCGCACCGCTTCCATTGCCTCGGGCACCGTCACGTTCTTCAGGTTGAGGGTCAGGGTGCCGGTGACATCGGGATGCACCAGCATGCTGTAGGGCGTGCCGGTCACCATGCCCATGAACACCTCGGACGCCCTGGCATTGTTTACCGTCAGGCTGAAGCGGGGCTCGTCACTGGCAGGCTTCACCGCGGCAGGCGTCTCGCGCACCGCGTCCATCACCGCCTGCTGCACGGCAGCCGGCGGCGGGGCAAGCGCCGCCGGCTGGGCGGCGGGCGTTTCCAGCGCGGCATTCAGCGCATCCTTTCCCCCCTTGCCGAACGGGGTGGCACAGCCGCTCAATACCAGTACCGCCAAGACAATATGTTTATGCATGTTCAATTCCTGTTTTTCCGGGCCGGGCGGGCTTGCGCTTGCGGCTGTGTGCGGATCGCGTGATCGAGCAGGTAGACGGCGCGGCGCCCGCCCTTGTCAGAAAG
>JAUPLV010000006.1 GCA_030836725.1 Pseudomonadota bacterium
GTATCGGAAGCCGGGGATGTGCAGAGCATCCCCGGCGCAAGTGGCCGCTGCTACCTGTGCTGGTGCTGTCTTCTCAAGAAGATACGGAAACCGTGCGTTCGGTTTTCTTGTACGGCGCGTCGGATTTCGTTTCCAGGACGGTCGGTCTGAAAACAGTCAAAGCGCCGTCATATTGCCTCTGTCCTGAGTGTGCATCCGCTGTCGTCGCACATCACATAGCCCCAGTTGAGATACCAGTCCGGCAGCACCCAGCGTTCGCAGTCGCGGCCATCGACGGCATGAATGTGCCGGGCCGGGCGATGGGTGTGGCCGTGGATCAGGCGGTTGGCTTGGTGTTCTCTCAGCATGCGCACGACTTCTGCCGCGCTCGCATCCATGATTTCGGCGGATTTGCCAGTCTTGGCCGATTCGCTGCCGGACCGCGCCTGCTGCGCCAGCAGTCGGCGCAGCGCCATCGGCAGGCGTTTCAACAAAGCCAGCGTCAATGGATGGCGGACCCGGCGGCGAAAGGTCTGGTAGGCGGTGTCGTCGGTGCACAGCGTGTCTCCATGCATCAGCAGCGTCGGCACGCCATACAGGTCGATCCGGGCGGGGTCGGCCAGCAGGGTCATGCCGGACTGCGCGGCGTAGCGCTCGGCCAGCATGAAATCGCGGTTGCCGTGCATGAAATATACCGGCGTTCCGGATTCGGCCAGGGATTTCAGGCGTCGCGCGGTTTCGTGCGCCACCTGTTCGTCGTGGTCGTCGCCGACCCAGGCCTCGAACAGGTCGCCCAGGATATAGAGCGCATCGGCGCCAGCGGCCTGTTCCTGCAGGAAGCGAAAAAAACGCCCGGTTGCGGCCGGGCGTTCGTCGGTCAGATGCAGGTCGGCAACAAAGAAGCTGCGACCCGCGGCTGATTTTGAAGCGTCGGTCATCGAAGCCTTCAGACGATTTCCGCCTTGGTGATGACCACGTCTTCCAGCGGCACATCCTGGTGGCCGGCGCGATTGCCGGTTTTCACCTTCCTGATCTTGTCGACCACGTCGGTGCCTTCGACCACCTTGCCGAACACGGCATAGCCGTAACCCTGCTGAGTGGGCGCGGTGAAATTGAGGAAGCTGTTGTTGGCGATGTTGATGAAGAACTGCGCGGTGGCCGAATTGGGGTTGGGCGTGCGCGCCATGGCGACGGTGTAGGCCTCATTCTTCAGGCCGTTGGACGCTTCGTTCTCGACCGGGTCGCGGGTCGGTTTCTGCGTCATGCCGGGTTCGAAGCCGCCGCCCTGGATCATGAAGCCGTCGATCACGCGGTGGAAAATCGTGCCGTCGAAAAAGCCGTCGCGCACGTATTGCAGGAAGTTTTCCACCGTTTTCGGCGCCTTCGCGGCGTCGAGTTCGAGGGTGATGGTGCCGTGGTTGGTGTGCAGCTTGACCATGATTGTCCTATGGAAAGGTTACGTGAAAGATATTCCGGCGGCCGTTTTCGCGGCGCCGGGAGGGGGGGATGGGATTACCTGGCGGGGATCGGCTGGCTGGTTTCAGGCGCGGCTTTGGCCGGCTCCAGAAGGGTGCGGATCAGTGCGAGCTTGGTTTGCGCGGTCTTGTTCCTGCTGTCCAGCGCCAGGGCCTTGTCATACGCGATCGATGCCAGCTTGGCATGGATGTCGCCCAGATTTTCGTGCGCGGTGGCGTAGCCGGGATGGGCCCGGATTGCGGCTTGCAGCGCCTCCATGGCGGCATCGTAGCGGCCTTGCGAGGCATGGAGCACGGCCAGGTTGTTGTAGGGTTCGGGCATCTCCGGGAAGTCCTCGGTCAGACCGGTGAAAATGGCGAGCGCCTCGCTGCGCTTGCCCTGATCGGACAGGATCAGGCCTTTGAGAAAGCGTGCCTGGGCGTTCCCGGGGTTTTGGGCCAGATGGCTGTTGGCGCGATCCAGCGCGCCAGCCAGATCGCCCTGGCGGTACTGCTGGCCGATGTCCTGGATTTCATCGGCCAGAACGGGTGCGCCGGCGAAGATGATGCAGGCTGCAGCGGCAGCGAGAAAACGTAACAGGGCCATGTGATATGCTCGGACCAACTGCAAAGAGCGCCATTCTAACAAGTTCGACCCGCGTGAGACAGCCGGCCCCTTGCTCGATTCCCGCGCGTCGCCAATTCATTAATTTGCCTGCCCGCACCATGCTGCACATCACCAACTCCCTTACGCGCACCAAGGAAGAATTCGTCCCGCTTACCCCCGGCCAGGTCCGCATGTATGTCTGCGGCATGACCGTCTACGACTTGTGCCATCTGGGACACGCTCGGGTGTTCGTGGTGTTCGACATGGTCACGCGCTGGCTGCGCGCCAGCGGCTATCAGGTCGAGTACGTGAGAAACATCACGGACATCGACGACAAGATCATCAGGCGCGCCCAGGAAAATGGTGAGACGCCCGCCGCGCTGACCGAGCGTTTCATCGCCGCGATGCACGAGGACGAGCGTGCGCTCGGTGTGCTGCCGCCCGATCACGAGCCGCGCGCCACCGCCTATGTGGCGCAGATGCTGGCGCTGATCGAGCAGCTCATCGGCAATGGCCTGGCTTACCCCGCATCCAATGGCGACGTGTATTACAGCGTCCGCGGTTTCGCCGGCTATGGCCGCCTGTCGGGCAAAAGCCTGGACGAGTTGCGGGCGGGCGAACGGGTGGAGGTCGATCCCTTCAAGCGCGACCCCATGGATTTCGTGCTGTGGAAAGCCGCCAAGCCCGGCGAGCCGGCATGGGATTCGCCGTGGGGGGCGGGTCGTCCCGGCTGGCACATCGAGTGCTCGGCGATGAGCGCCGATCTGCTCGGCAAGCATTTCGACATCCATGGCGGCGGCCAGGACTTGCAGTTTCCTCACCACGAGAACGAGATCGCCCAGTCCGAGGGCGCGCACGGCTGCACCTTCGTGAACTACTGGCTGCACAACGGCTTCGTGCGGGTGGACAACGAAAAGATGTCGAAGTCGCTGGGCAATTTCTTCACCATCCGCGAGGTGCTGGAGAAATACGATGCCGAAGTCGTGCGCTTCTTCATCCTGCGCGCGCATTACCGCAGCCCGCTGAATTATTCCGACGCGCATCTGGATGATGCCAGGGGCGCGCTGACGCGGCTGTACACCGCGCTGAAAGCCGTTCCGGTCGAGGCGGCGTCTCCGATAGACTGGAACGCGCCGGCGGCGGCGCGCTTTCGCGCGGCGATGGACGACGATTTCAATACCCCCGAAGCCATTGCCGTGCTGTTCGAACTTGCCGGCGAGGCCAATCGGGGCGATGCCGCCGCGGCGCCGATGCTGCGCGCGCTGGGCGGGACGCTGGGCCTGTTGCAGCGCGATGCCGAGGTCTTCCTCAAGGCCGGTTTGACGACTGATGGCCTCTCCGAAGCCGAGATCGAATCCCTGATCGCGGCGCGTCAGGCGGCGCGCAAGGAAAAGAACTTCGCCGAGTCCGACCGGATTCGCGACCAACTGACGGCAGCGGGCGTTGTGCTCGAGGACGGGGCGGGCGGCACGGGCTGGCGCCGGGCCTGAGGTCCAGCCGGGATGAACAGGAAAGCCGAAAACAGGCCGGAAATATTAGGAAATTAATGAATCCTTATATATTCTCTTGAAGAACCCTGTTCGATCGTGGCCAAAATGACAACCAGTCAACTCGTTCTTCTCGGCGCCATGGGGTGGGAACGGCCCGCGTGGAAAGGCGGGTTCTACCCCGATGAACTGCCGGATGACTGGTTGTTGCCTTATTACAGCACGCAGTTCCAGGCGGTGTGCCTGCCCGCGCCGGTCTGGCAGGCGGCGTCCAGCGCAACCTGGGCGCAGTGGCTTGACGACACCCCGCCAGGATTTTATTTCGTGCTGGAACCCGATTCTTCGCTGTCAGGCTTTCCCGCATCGGAACGCGTGCTGCTGGCGACCCCGGAATGGTCGGCGGCGCATATCTGGCGGCTCGACGAAATGCCGGATCTGCGTGCGCTGGCGCAGTGCATCGCGCAGCACGCCGCAACGGGTGAGCCGCTGTTCGTGTTCAGCCGCGCCGGCAACCTCGCCTTGCTGGAGCAGGTGAGCACGCTGAAGCAGGTGATGGGCTACTGAATGCCGGGTAAAAAACGCCTGCAAATTTACGGCGGCGCGGATGCGCTTCGGTAAAATGGCAGCCCTTGACGAAAACAGGCACGATTTCTTGCAAAACGACAATCTGGTCGAGATCGAAGATGTCGCATTTGGCTATGGCGCCCGGCAGGTTCTGAAGGGGGTCAACCTGTCCGCCAGGCGCGGGCAGGTCGTCGCCATCATGGGCAGCAGCGGTTGCGGCAAAACCACGCTTTTGCGTCTGATTGGCGGGCAGCTCAGGCCCAGCCAGGGCGTGGTGCGCGTGGCGGGCGAATCGGTCGGCGAACTCGATCGGGCCGGCCTGTACCGGCTGCGCCGCAAGATGGGCATGCTGTTCCAGTTCGGCGCGCTGTTCACCGACATCCCGGTCTTCGACAACGTGGCGTTCGAGTTGCGCGAACACACCGATTTGCCGGAAGACGTCATTCGCGATCTGGTGCTGATGAAACTTCACGCCGTGGGATTGCGCGGCGCCGCCCACCTGATGCCGGCCGAACTGTCCGGCGGCATGGCGCGGCGGGTGGCGCTCGCGCGCGCGCTCGCGCTCGATCCCATGCTGGTGATGTACGACGAGCCGTTTGCCGGGCTCGACCCCATTTCGCTGGGCGTGACCGGCAACCTGATCCGTCGCCTGACCGACACCCTGGGGCTGACCTCGCTGGTAGTGACCCACGACGTGCAGGAGTCGCTCAAAATCGTCGATTACATCTATTTCGTCTCGGAAGGCGTGATCGTCGCCGAAGGCACGGCGGCGGAGATCCGGGCATCCGACTTGCCGTACGTGCACCAGTTCGTGCATGGCGAGGCCGACGGCCCGGTGCCGTTCCATTATCCGGCGCCGTCCTATGCCGACGATTTGCGACTGGGAGGCCGGGGTGCTTAGGCGATCGATTGAAAATCTGGGGCGGCGGACTATACAGGGCGTGTGGCGAACCGGATTCGCCGCCCGTTTCTTTTTTGCAATTCTGCTGCATTCGGGTACCGCATTCCGCCGCTTCGGACTCACCATCCGCGAGATGTACTTCACCGGCGTGCTGTCGCTCGTCATCATCCTGGTGTCGGGACTGTTCGTCGGCATGGTGCTCGGCCTGCAGGGTTACGAAACGCTGCAGACCTACGGCTCGGAAGAGGCGCTGGGCATTTTGGTGGCGCTGTCGCTGGTGCGTGAACTGGGACCGGTGGTGGCGGCGCTGCTGTTCGCCAGCCGCGCCGGATCGGCCATTACCGCGGAGATTGGCCTGATGAAGGCGACCGAGCAGTTGTCGGCGATGGAAATGATGGCGGTCGATCCGATTGCCCGCGTGGTGGCGCCGCGCTTCTGGGCCGGGGTGATTTCCATGCCACTGCTGGCCGCGCTGTTTTCCGGGATGGGGATTTTTGGCGGCTACCTGGTCGGGGTGCAACTGATCGGCGTCGACGAAGGCGCCTTCTGGTCGCAGATGCAAAGTTCCGTCGATTTCGAACAGGACATCCTGAACGGCGTCATCAAGAGCGTGGTTTTCGGCATCGCCATCACCACCATCGCCCTGTTCGAAGGTTACGATGCGCCCCCCACCGCCGAAGGCGTGTCGGGCGCCACCACCCGCACCGTGGTGACCTCCAGCCTGGCCGTGCTGGCGCTGGATTTCGTGTTGACTGCAATCATGTTCCGGGGACTGAACTAATATCATGAACAAGACCGTACTCGATCTCTGGGTGGGATTATTCGTCATCGCAGGCATGGCCGCATTGCTGTTCCTGGCGCTCAAGGTCGGCAGCATCAACGCGGTCAAGGACTCGGACAGCTATGAAGTCATGGCCCGTTTTGAAAATATCGGAGGACTCAAGCCACGCGCTCCGGTAAGGAGCGCTGGCGTGCTGATTGGACGGGTGGCGGACATTCGTTTCGACAACCAGACCTACGAGGCGGAAGTGACGCTGCGTATCGACAAACGCTATGTTTTCCCCAAGGACACCGCTGCCGCCATCATGACCTCGGGTTTGCTGGGCGAACAATACATCGGTCTGGAAGCGGGCGGCGATAGCCAGCCCCTCAAGGACAGGGACCGGATTTTCCTCACCCAGTCGGCTGTGGTGCTGGAAAATCTGATCGGCCAGTTTTTATATGGCAAGGCTCAAGAAGGAACGCCAGAATGAAAAAAAATACGTTTAACATCCTGCTGGCGGCGGGTCTGCTGCTGCCCGTCCTGCCTGCACAGGCGGAAACCATCAACCTGCGGCAGGCGGTGGAAATGAGCCTGGCCGCCGATCCGCGCATCAAGGAACGCGAGCAGGTGGTCGAAGCTGCGCGCGGCATGCTGGAGGAGGTCAAGGGCAACGCCGGCTGGCGGGTCAGCGCCAACGCATTCATCGGCCTGGCGCCGGAAGTCAAGGGCGGTTTTTATCAGGACGGCAACACCTACAGCGGGAGAACGCTCCGCACCGACGGCGACGAAATCAAGGGCATTTCGGAGTGGACGCACCTCGACTTCGCGCTGATCAAGCCGCTTTATACCTTTGGCAAGATCGAACGTTACAGCGAAGCCGCGCAGGGCAATGTCGACATCAAGCACGGCGAGCTCAAGCAGACGCGCGGCGATATCGTCTACGACACCAAGCGCGCCTATTTCGGCTATCTGACCGCGCGCGACACACGGGTATTCCTCGAAGACATGCAGGGCCGCCTGAATCACGCTATCGACTCGGTCGAGCGCAATCTCAGGGAAGAAACCGGCGAATCCAGACAGTCGGACCTGTATGCGCTGCAAACCGCCAAGGGCCTGCTGGGGAAATATACGCACCAGGCGCGGGCGATCGAAAAAATCAGCCTCGACGGCCTCAAGGTGCTGACCGGCGCCGGGCTGAACTCGGATCTTTCCGTCGCCGACAGCAGCATCGAGCCGGTGCCGTTTCCGCGGCTTGAACTGGCCGAGTTCCAGTCGCGCGCCTTGCTGGATCGGCCCGAGATGCAGCAGCTCGAAGCCGGACTGCGCGCGCGTCGCGCGCTGGTGGCGGCCAAAAAGGCCGACCGCATGCCCGATCTGTATGCCGGCGTGGTCGGGCAGATCAACTACGCCTCGCAGCGGGAGCGACTGGACAACCCCTACCTGTACGACCCTTTCAACGGCGTCGGCCTCACTCCGGTGGTGGGGGTCAAGTGGGACAGCGTGTTTGGCGTCGCCAACGCGCGCGTCGACCAGGCCCAGGCCGAACTGGAAGCGATCAACCACAAGAGGGCGTTCGCGGTGGCCGGCATCCCCTACGAGGTGGCTGAAGCTCACGCCAATGCCCGGGCCAATTTCGAGGGACAGCGCGAACTGGCCGAGGGCGCGGCGGCCGCGCGGCGCTGGATGGTGGCGTCGCTGGCCGATTTTGCGGCCGGCCTGGAGACCGCCGACAAGGTGGCCGACGCGATCAAGAATTATGTTCTGACGCAGACCGAATATCTGCGCACGGTGAACGACTACAACATGAACGTGGCGCAACTGGCTCGCCTGACGGGTGAACTCAAGTAAGCCGTCTCCGTCTACCCAATACTTATTTTTTCGAACAGGACCGTTTCTTATGTTGCGCTCATTTTTTGTGCTGCTGATGCTGGCGTCTGGATTCAACGCCAGCACTGGGCTGGCCAGCGATATCCCGCCCGACGTGCTGGCACGCTCCACCACCCAGGAGGTTCTCGCCATTTTGAAACAGGACAAGGATCTTCGCAGCGGCAACCAGGCCAAGGTCTATCAGCTGGTCGAAGCCAAGATCCTGCCCAATTTCGACTTCAACCGCATGACCCAGCTGGCCGTCGGCAAACACTGGCCACGTGCCACCGCGCAGCAGAAACAGGCGCTGGTGACCGAATTCCGCAATCTGCTGGTGCGCACCTATTCCAGTTCGCTCACTGCATTCACCGACCAGACGGTCGATTTCAAGCCGATGACGATGAAGCCGGGCGACACCGATGTGACCGTTCGCACCGAAATCCGCCAGCCGGGCGGGCAGCCGATTCCAATCAACTACAGCTTTTACAAAACGGCCTTTGGCTGGAAGGTCTACGATGTGACGATCGATGGCGTCAGTCTGGTGACCAATTACCGTTCCTCCTTTGCCGGCACCATCCGCCAGGACGGTATCGACGGGCTGATCAGGACGCTCGCCGCCCAGTCCGCGCGCGGTGAAACCAAACCGGCTCCCCGTCCCGGCTCGTGATTGCATGCGAAAACAATCGTTGCCGCATTACCGGTGCGGTGACCGTCGATAGCGTCGGCGGATTGCTGCGCGAATTGCAGCCCGAACTCGCAAAGGGGATCGACACGCTGGATTTCAGCGCGGTCGAAATTGCCGATTCCGCCGCGCTCGCCCTTGTGTTCAGCGCCATGCGGCAAACCCGGCAGGCAGGCCGCACCCTCGCCTGCACCGGGCTACCGGCCAGCTTCATCATCCTGGCCGAACTGTACGGGGTATCCGAGCTGTTGCCGGCATGAATCCGGCGACGCCCGCGATCCGCGTCAGCGACCTTCGCAAGCGCTTCGGCGCCACCCAGGCGCTCGACGGCGTCTCGCTCGACATCCAGACGGGCGAGTTTTTCGGCCTGCTGGGCCCCAACGGCGCCGGCAAGACCACGCTGATTTCCATCCTGGCCGGGCTCGCCCGCGCCGATTCCGGCCAGGCCGCGATCATGGGCCACGACGTGGTGCGCGACTATCGCCAGGCGCGCCGTGCGCTGGGCGTGGTGCCGCAGGAACTGGTCTACGACCCTTTCTTCAACGTGCGCGAAACCTTGCGCATCCAGTCCGGCTATTTCGGTCTCAGACACAACGACGGCTGGATCGACGAAATCATGCACCATCTCGATCTCGCTCCGCACGCCGACAAGGGAACTCATAGCCTGTCGGGCGGCATGAAGCGCCGCCTGCTGGTGGCGCAGGCGCTGGTGCACAAGCCGCCGGTCATCGTTCTGGATGAGCCGACCGCCGGAGTCGACGTCGACCTGCGCCGCTCGCTGTGGGCGTTCATCAGCCGCCTCAACCGCGAGGGACACACCATCCTGCTGACCACGCATTACCTGGAAGAGGCCGAGGCGCTGTGCGGCCGCATCGCCATGCTGAAAAGCGGCCGCGTCGTCGCCTGCGACACCACCCGCAACCTGCTGCAACTGACCAGCGAGCATTGCGCGCAACTCCGCCTTGACGCCGACGCCGTGCCGGCCGCCTGGCAGGCACGCCTGCAGCGCGACGCGGACGGCAGCTGGCGCATCAATTTCAGCGATTATGCCGACCTGGAAGCCCTGCTCGCCGACCTGCGCGGCGCCGGCATCCGCGTGCTCGAAATGCAGCTGCACGAGCCCGACCTGGAGGATGTCTTCACCGACATCATGAAGCGCGCATGAGCGGACTGTCGGCGCTGTTCTACAAGGAAATGCTGCGCTTCCGTAGGAGGGGCTTCAGCCCCGATAGCCGACCGCAATCGCGGCTAAAGCCGCTCCCACAAGCGCCCGCCGGCTCCCACGGGTTTTGCGGGTGGCCTCTGCCCGTGACCTCCATCAATGAGTTTCATAAAGCATAAATGAGCGGACTGTCGGCACTGTTCTACAAGGAAATGCTGCGCTTCTGGAAAGTGGCGGTGCAGACCGTGGTCGCCCCGGTGGTGACCGCTTTGCTCTATCTGCTGATCTTCTCCCACGTGCTGGAAGCCCACGTCGAGGTCTATCCCGGCGTCTCCTACACCGGCTTCCTGGTGCCCGGGCTGGTGATGATGAGCATGCTGCAGAATGCGTTCTCCAACAGCTCGTCCAGCCTGATCCAGTCGAAGATGCAGGGCAACATCGTGTTCGTGCTGCTGCCGCCGCTGTACTACTTTGAATTCTTCCTTGCCTATCTGGGGGCGGCGGTGATCCGCGGCCTGGTGGTCGGGCTCGGCGTCTGGGCGGTGACCCTGTGGTTCGCCCCATTGCAGATGCCGCACCCGGGCTGGCTGCTGGCGTATGCGCTGCTGGCCTGCGCCATCATGGGCGCGGTCGGCATCGTCGCCGGCATCTGGGCGGAAAAATACGACCAGCTGGCGGCGTTCCAGAACTTCCTGATCCTGCCGCTCACCTTCCTGTCCGGGGTGTTTTATTCGATTCATTCCTTGCCGCCCTTCTGGCAGGGGGTCTCGCATGGCAACCCGGTTTTTTACCTGATCGACGGTTTCCGCTATGCCTTCGTCGGCCACTCCGACACCGATCCCTGGCTCGGCCTGCTGGTCGCCGGCGCCTGCTTTGTGGCAATATCCGCGCTCACCCTGGCGCTGCTGAAAAGCGGCTACAAACTCAGACACTGAAGAGGCGCGATACGCATGGTTACTCCCGAGGACATCAAAGGCTGGATCACCGAGAAGCTGCCGTGCGACCACATCGAACTGGACGGCGACGGCCAGCACTTCCAGGCGGTCATCGTCAGCCCCGCCTTTGCCGGCAAGAACACGATCCAGCAGCACCGGCTGGTTTACGATGCGCTCGGCGCGCGCATGCATGCCGAGATCCACGCGCTGTCGATGAAGACCTACACCCCCGAAGACTGGGCGGGGCGCTGAATGGACGCCTTGCTCATCCACGGCGGCAGCCCGCTTGACGGCGAAGTGCGTATTTCCGGCGCCAAGAACGCCGCACTGCCGATCCTGACCGCCAGCCTGCTCGCCGCCGAGCCGCTGAAACTGGCCAACGTACCGCATCTCAAGGACATCAGCACCGTGCTGGCGCTGCTCGGCCACATGGGCGTGCGCGTCACCCTCGACGACAAGAACCACGTCACCCTGTGCGGCGAATCCATCCCGAACAAGGAAGCGCCCTACGAAATGGTGAAAACCATGCGCGCCGCCATCCTGGTGCTGGGACCGACGCTGGCGCGCTTCGGCGAGGCGCGCGTGTCCCTGCCTGGCGGCTGCGCCATCGGCTCGCGCCCGGTCGACCTGCACATCAAGGGCCTGCAGGCAATGGGGGCCGAGATCAGCATCGAGCACGGCTATATCCACGCCAAGTGCAAGCGCCTGCAGGGCGCGCGTATCGTCATGGACATGGTGACCGTGACCGGCACCGAAAACCTGATGATGGCCGCCGCGCTGGCCGAGGGCGCCACCGTGCTGGAAAACGCCGCGCGCGAACCCGAAGTGGTCGATCTGGCGCGCTGCCTGATCGCGATGGGCGCCAAAATCGAAGGCGCCGGCAGCGACATCATCACCATCCACGGCGTCGACGCGCTGCATGGCGCCGAGTATTCGGTGATGGCCGACCGCATCGAGACCGGAACCTTCCTGGTCGCCGCCGCCATGACCGGCGGCCGCGTGCGCGCCACCCACGCCCAGCCCGACACGCTCGACGCGGTGATGAGCAAGCTGGGCGAAGCCGGCGCGAAAGTCAGCGTCGGCCCCGACTGGATCGAAGTCGAATCCGACGGCAGGCTGAAGTCGGTCGATGTGCGCACCGCGCCGCATCCGGCGTTTCCAACCGACATGCAGGCGCAGTTCATGGCGATGAACACCATTGCTGAAGGTGCAGCCAGCGTCACCGAAACCATTTTCGAAAACCGCTTCATGCACGTGCAGGAACTGCGCCGCCTCGGCGCCAACATCGAGGTGTCCGGTCACACCGCGCTGGTGCGCGGGGTGCCGCGGCTCGACGGCGCCATCGTCATGGCCACCGACCTGCGCGCCTCCGCCTGCCTGGTGCTGGCCGGGCTGGTGGCGGCGGGGGAGACCACCATCGAGCGCATCTACCACCTCGACCGCGGCTACGAGCGCATCGAGGAAAAGCTCACCCAGATGGGTGCGCGAATCAGGCGCGTGCACTGAAGCCATGCGGACGCCGTCATTGCGGGCAACGCGAAGCACTCCAGAATGCCGGCGGGATCGAGGAACCCTGGATCGCCGCGCCCTCCGGGCTTGCGATGACGGCCTGGACAATTGCAATCTCCGACACACCCCGACATGATCTATTCCGGAATCACCCTCGCCCTGTCCAAGGGCCGCATCTTTGATGAAACCCTGCCGCTGCTGGCGGCGGCGGGCATCACCCCGTCCGAGAACCCCGAGTCCTCGCGCAAGCTCATCATCGGCACCAACCGCGCCGATGTGCGGCTCATCATCGTGCGCGCCAGCGACGTCCCGACCTATGTGCAATACGGCGCGGCGGACATGGGCATCGCCGGCAAGGACGTGCTCAACGAGCACGGCGGCAACGGCCTCTACCAGCCGCTCGACCTGCGGATCGCAAGCTGTCGCATGATGGTCGCGGTGCGCGAAGGCTACGACTACGCGGGCACGGTGAAGCAGGGCGCGCGCATCCGCGTCGCCACCAAATACGTCAACGCCGCGCGTGATCACTTCGCCTCCAAGGGCGTGCATATCGACCTCATCAAGCTCTACGGTTCGATGGAACTGGCCCCGCTGGTCGGGCTGTCCGACGTCATCGTCGACCTGGTCTCCAGCGGCGGCACCCTCAAGGCCAACGGCCTGGTCGCGGTGGAGCACATCAGCGACATCAGCTCGCGCCTGGTGGTCAACCAGGCCGCGCTCAAGCTCAAGCGCAGCCTCATCCAGCCGGTGATCGATGCGTTTTCGAAGGCGGTCGGCACAAGCGGCGCGGCGTAGTGCCGGAATGGTGTTCGTCAAACACCGCTTTCAGTATCGCCCTCGTCCGCGGTGCGCTGGCCGGGGGCATGTCGGACAGGCGGTTCGCGGGGGCGCTTCCTGTGGATAGCCCGGCTGTCCGTCCATGCCTGGGCTGGATGCCGCCGCTTTCGATGGCGGCGGCGATGGACGCCCCGAGATGATCTGGCCCGCGGTATTGTCGGCTTTCGTCATGTGCGGGCTGATGCTGGCCTGGCTGCTGCGACACGGCGCACGCCTGCCGATGGACCACCCCAACGAGCGTTCGCTGCATGCGTCGCCGACGCCGCGCATCGGCGGTCTGGGCATCATGGCCGGCGTGCTCGTCGCGGCAATGTGGCTGGCTGTTTCCGGCCAGTTGCAGGCGGCATTGCCGGCGATTCTTGCGGCATTCGCGCTGGCGGGGGTGTCGGTGCTGGACGATGCATGGAGCCTGCCGGCGGCGCTGCGCCTTCTGGCGCATTTCATCGCGGCGGCGGCGTGCATGCTGGCCTTCGGCCTGACCGGCTGGTCGCTGCTGCCGGGCACGCTGGCCGTGGTGTGGATGACCAATCTGTATAACTTCATGGACGGCTCCGACGGGCTGGCGGGCGGCATGGCCGCGCTCGGCTTTGGCGCCCTGGCGCTGGCTGCGTGGATGGCCGACGCCGCCGGACTGGCGACATTGTGCGCGGCGATTGCCGCGGCGGCGCTGGCGTTCCTGCGTTTCAACTTTCCCCCGGCGCGCTTGTTCATGGGGGATGCGGGTTCGATTCCGCTCGGATTCCTGGCCGCCTCGCTCGGCATCCTTGGGGTGCGGCATAATGTATGGCCGTGGCTGTTTCCGCTGCTGGTGTTCTCGCCGTTCATTTTCGATGCGAGCGTGACGCTGGTCCGGCGCGCGCTGCGGGGCGAAAAAATATGGCAGGCGCATCGTTCGCATTATTATCAGCGCGCGGTGCTGCTGGGCGCATCGCATCGCCAGCTTGCGCTTGCGGCATACGCGATGATGCTGGCGGCGGCGGCGGCGGGCCTGGGCTTGCTGATACTGCCGCAATACGCGGCGTGGCTGATTGCATTGTGGATCGGCGTTTACATCTCAATTTTTGTTGTCATCGACTGGCGCTGGCAAAATACCAACAATGCGCATTAGCCCGCTCACCCTTATCATCGTCCTGCACGACATCCTGGCCGCGGTTGCCGCCTGGTTCGGGGCGTATTGGCTGCGTTTCAACCTGTCGGTGCCCGCCGACTCCCTGGAGTCGGCCTGGGCCATGCTGTTGTGGGTCGTGCCGCTGCAGGCGCTGGTGTTCTGGCGCTTTGGCCTGTATCGCGGCATCTGGCGTTTCGCCAGCCTGCCCGACCTCAAGCGCATCGTACGGGCGGTCGGCATCGCGGCGTTGCTTGTTCCGCTGGGGCTGATCCTGTTTCGCGCCGCCGCCGTGCCGCGCTCCGTGCTGATTCTCGACCCGTTGCTGCTGGTCATCCTGATGGGGGGCAGCCGCATGGCCTATCGCGCCTGGAAAGAGCATCGTCTGGCCAGCGTGCTGCACCCTGACAGCAAGCCGGTTCTGGTTGCCGGCGCCGGCTCGGCGGCGGATTTCCTGCTGCGCGAACTGGCGCGCAATCCGTCGGGATTCCATGTGGTGGGCCTGCTCGACGACAGCCGCGACAAGCAGGGGCGTCTGGTGCAGGGCATTCCGGTGTTGGGGACGCTGGAAGATGTCGAGGCCTATGCCCGAAGCATGGGGGTCGACGATGTGGTGCTGGCGCTGCCGTCGATCGCGCACGAGGTGCGCAAGCGCATTACCCAGAGGTGCGCCGAAGCCGGGCTGAATGTTCTGACCGTTCCTTCGCTCGAAGACCTGGTGTCCGGCCGGGTATCGGTATCGAGCTTGCGCCCCATCGAACTCGACGACCTGCTGGGGCGCGACCCGGTCGAACTCGACGACAGCGGCCTGCACCAGTTGCTGACCGGCAAGGTGGTGCTGGTGACCGGCGCCGGCGGTTCGATCGGTTCCGAACTCTGCCGCCAGATCGCGCGTTTTGCGCCGGCAAAGCTGGTGCTGTTCGAGCAGTCCGAGCTGGCCTTGTACGAGATGGAGCAGGAACTGCCGCAGCGTTTCCCCGGCTTGAAGATCGCGCCGGTGATCGGCGACGTGAAGGACGCCGTCTGGGTGAATCAGGTGATGGCCGAGCAGCGCCCCGCGGTGGTGTTTCATGCCGCCGCCTACAAGCATGTGCCGCTGATGGAAAACGCCAATGCCTGGGAGGCCGTGCGCAACAACGTCCTCGGCACCAAGGTGGTCGCCGCTGCGGCGCAGGCCAACGGCGTGGGCAAGTTCGTGATGATTTCCACCGACAAGGCGGTCAACCCGACCAATGTCATGGGCGCGACCAAGCGGCTCGCCGAGATGACCTGCCAGGCGATGCAAAAGCCGAGCGGCACGCGCTTCGTGTCGGTGCGCTTCGGCAACGTGCTCGGCTCGTCCGGCAGCGTGATTCCAAAATTCCAGAAACAGATCGAAGCGGGCGGCCCGGTGACGGTGACGCATCCCGACATCACGCGTTTTTTCATGTCGCTCTCCGAAGCCGCGCAACTGGTTCTGCAGGCGAGCCTGATGGGCGAGGGCGGCGAAATTTTCGTGCTCGACATGGGCGCGCCGGTGAAGATCGCCGAACTGGCCCAACTCATGATCCGGCTGTCGGGCGCCGACGAAGACCGCATCCGCATCGAATATACCGGCCTGCGTCCCGGAGAAAAGCTCTACGAGGAACTGCTCGCGGACGGCGAATTGACCCTGCCGACGCCGCATCCCAAACTGCGGGTGGCCAAGGCGCGTGCGCCCGATGCCGACTGGTATGCCGAATGCGTAGCCTGGCTGGCGGACCCCGATTTTGAGGATGAAGCGACGGTGAAGCGCCAGTTGAAAATCTGGGTGCCGGAATATCATCCGGAGTCGAGTCCCTGACAGGGGGCTTGCCCGGCGGTTCCATCGATGGCGCATCGATCGCCGCCCAGGAAACACGGGTTTCAACTGCCCATCAGGCAACAATGAAAAAATTACGCCCATTTTTTTCTACGCTGAAACACAGCCCCGAGCCTGGCCGGCGCTATCGTTGCGCGCGAGCGAAATGAGCGAAGTCCCCGTTTCGGTCCTGAATCGCGCACGGACAGGCATGGCCGGAGTCTTCGCGGGCGGGAACAATTTCCACTACGGGCTGCTGCTCGCTCCGGTTTTTGTCGTGTTCTTTTTTCAGCTGGGCCGTGGGCTGGGCAACACGGGATACGTGCTCTACTTGATCGCTGCCCTTGTCGTGCTGACCCGGCGGCGCAATTTCGATTTTCCCGTCGCGGCATCGGTATTGTTCGCGGTTTTGCTGGCGTGGGGGACATTGAGCGCGGCGCTGTCGCTCGACCCCCGTTCGGCCTATTGGGCGTGGGCAAAATACGCCTTGCTGGGTTCCGCTTATTTCATCACCTGGCGGCTGGTGCGACAGATCCCGCAATTCAGCATGGCGCGCGCCCTCAAAATGATAGGCGCCGTCGGTTTGCTCAGCTTTGCGCTCTTTGCAGCGCGCTTTCTCGTTTTGTGGGGGGCGCCGGATTTCAGGCCTGAATCGCAGATTCAGGGATTGGTGCCGGCCTATCTTTCACCGTTCACGCTGTATTTTCTGTTGCAGGCGTTTCCCGGAAAACGCGGCGTGTATCTTGGCCTGGCGTATTTGGTCGGCCTGGCCGTGCTGCTGGTTTTTTCCAACAGCCTGACCGAAGTGCTCGCCCTGGCCGCCGCGCTGGTCGTGCTGGCTTTTTTTGTCATCCCCAACAGGCGCTGGCTGATGCTGTCGCTGGGCGGCGTGGCGGTATTCTTCATTGCGTTGATATTGCTGTTCGATCCAGCCGGGACCGTGCTGGGGCACGCCCAGGACCAGGCAGGAGGCTGGTTTCCGCTTCTCGATGAACTGAGCGGCTACCGCATGCGGATATGGCGCCAGGCTCTGGCCATGCCGCCCCCGGATCCATGGCTGGGAGTCGGACCCGGAAATGTCGGGCTGTACCCGCCCGTGGTCGTCACCGAGACCCACATCGTGAGACACCTGCATAACCTCCTGCTGGATTGCTGGTACGAGATCGGGCTGCTCGGACTCATTGCGTACCTGTCATTCCATGGGGCGCAGATCCGCGCGATGCGCCTGGGCACAAAAAATATGGACACGTTCCATCGTGGCGTCATGTACGCCGCCGTGGCGGGGATCTTCGTGGCATCGATGCTGGATCAGCCTTATCGATCCCACCATGTCGCCCTGCTCGTGCCGTTTCTTTTTGCGCTGTACAGCCGCGGATCGACCCAAAGGGGTCAAGGTTTGAGCCGGTAGGGGAGGCGGCATCGCGCTCGATCGCACGCAGGCGAAGAGCGGGTTCAGGCCGGCGGGAGTTGAAGCGCCGCATTCAATTGGAGCCGCACCACCGATTCCGAAAACCAGTGCTGGCTGGTTTTTGCCGCGGCCTGGTCGAGCCGGTGTCGCATGCCGGCGTCCGCAGCCAGGCTTGCCACGCGCTCCGCCAGGGATTGGGCATCTCCTGCCGAAGTCCAGACGAGCCCGCTGTCCTCCGCCGCAATCAGGCTTTCCGGGTAGGCGTTGGCCGAACGCGTCACCACGGCTTTCCCGCAAGCCAGCGACTGGAACACCTTGTTCGGGATAACCCTGCCCGCCTTCGGTGTGACGCCAAACACGCCCAGCAGGATGTCGGCCCGATGAATGCGGCCCGGCAGCTCCGCATACGGCAACCAGTCCTCGAATGAAACATTTGCCAGCCCCCTGGCGTTCTCCTCGCACAGTTCGCGCAACGGACCCTGCCCCAGCAGAACCCATTTGACCGGAGGTCCCCGATACAGCCTTGCCGCCTCGACGACCACCTGGGGCGCCTGCAGCGGAATGAAACTGCCGTAAAACAGGACCTCCAGCGCCTCCCCCCTGGCAGTGGATGTTGGCGGTTCCGGTTTGAAGAGCGCTTCTTCGGCGCCCACATAGACCACGGCAAGCCTTTCCCTGGGAACGCCAAGCACCTCGGTGAAGTAATCGGCGTGAGCGGGGGTGTCGGCCAGCACGCGGCTGGCGCGTTGAAACAGGGCGCGCTCCCATCTCAGCAAACGCTTTGCGCGCAGGCTTCCCGCCTTCAGTTTTCCGCGTTCATCCACTTGCTTGTCATAGGCGGAGATGAGCGGATCGAAGATCAGCGGAACGCCATGGCTTTTTGCCCAGCGGCTTGCGGCCGCCAGATCGTGTTGCCTGAAACACGGCACCCAGACCAAATCGGGCCTGGGCAATCGGCGCAGCCTCGCTTCCCAGTCGCCCGTCCGGGCGAACAGTGGATGAAAATCCTTGACCTGCCAGCCCAGCTCGGCAAGCAGCTTGCGCAGAATGCGGTTGCGGGAATAGCCGGGATCGAAGCGCCCCCACCAAAGCACGGTAGGTTTGTCTTTTCCACTGTCGAGGGCGAACGCGGGATTCATGATCCGGGAGCTGGGCGTGCGCTCAGATCAGGCGCCAGTCCGCCGGAAACAGGTCTTTTGTGTTGATTTTCGCCATCAGCTTGGGGCCGAACCATTGTTTTGGGGCGATCGCCAGCTTGTCCGGATGCCTGTTCAGCCATGCCGCCCACCAGCTGAAAGTGCTGTTGGCAATGACGATATGGCGGCAGGACGACATCAGGTGCAAATCCTCTTCCTGGGAATTGCCGCGGACAAAAATCAAATCCTTCATGCCAGAGAATTCCGCCTCCACCCGATCCACATCGTCGGAAAACACAAAGAACCTGTAATCGGTCCGCCCGGCGCGAATCGTGTTCATGGCCGCTTCGTAATAGTCCCGGCCGCACATGCCATGGCGGGACAGAATTCTCGGATTTTCGACATAATCCCCACGCCGGACATGGACCGCCACCGGGCACGGGGAATCTGAAATCGCCTTCCATGTTGCAGCCGCGCCTGCGGACAGGTCGCGTTTGAACGAGAAGTCTTCAAGCAGGCTGTCGCGGATGCTCTCGAAATACCGTGGCGACTGCCAGCCGCCGATCAGGTATTGGCTGCCGGAGCGGGTTTCGAAGGATGGATCGTAATGGAAATGGGGCTCGATATAGATCGGCACTCCCCGCAGACGAACCGGCCATCCCATGCGCGCAAGCTTGACCCTGAGCTTGTCGATCCTCCTGGACGGAACGGCGGTGAACTCGACCGGCAGGCCGAACGACTCGATCACCTGGACCCTGGATTTTTTCTCCGAGTCCCGAGCATAACCTTCCAGGGAAAGCCGGGCATCGAGCCGGGCGGCCAGCGCCTTGCCGGCGGCATACTGGAACATCTGGTTCCCGAGCCTGCCTCCCAGGCCGACGATGACGCGACAGGTATTCATCAAGTATCAGGCTTCCATTGAATGACTGGGTTTATCGACCGGGTTCGCGGTACATCGAACAGGGCTTGTCCGCCTATTTTCGTGAGCGTTGCTTCTGCTTTTCCAGAAGAAACAATTCACGGGTCTTGGCCAGACGGATGAACCGCTGGAAGGCGAACATATAGCTGATCAATACGCCGTCTATGCCGTTGACGAATTCACGCCGCAAAATCAGCGACTTGAAAAAAGCCAGCGGCGGGGTCAGCAGCAGCACCAGCCATGACGGGTTGCGCCCTTTCCGGAACAACTCCTCGGCCTGTCCGCTCGAGTTGATGTTGACCTTGTCGATGTGATGCCGATAGGAGCGGAACGAGCGGTGGTACATGCGCCCCCTGAGATGGCCAAGCCGCCCTTCGCGGACAACGACGGAGTCATGCACCGGACTATCCTTGAAGCCGGCCTTGTCCTTGCGGTACAAGCGCACCCAGTCGCTGTTCGGGGCCCAGAAATGCGGGCGATCGTGGAAATTATAGAGCTCGGTCCGCAGCATCCGATACGCCGCGCAGGGCGGCTCGCCGCCGGCATACAGGCGCTGGATTTCATCCCTCAGCACGGGGCTGATCTCCTCGTCGGCATCCAGGTTCAACACCCAGTTGTTTCTGCACAACCGCTCGGCAAAAACTTTCTGCGGGCCGTACCCCCGCCATTCGTTGAACACAACACGGGCGCCGTGGGACTCGCTGATCGCGACGGTTTCGTCCTGGCTGCCGCTGTCCACCACCACGACCTCGTCCACCCAGTCCTTCACGCTGTCGATGGCCCGGCCGATTCGATCGGCTTCATCCTTGGCAATAATGGAGACGGAAATAGGCAGCTTGGTCATGGCATAAAAAGTCAGGTGAATTGAATTATCCAGCGGTTCGTCAGGCCTGTCCGCGCGGCGAACGGGCAAGCTGCTCGTACAGGGCCAGCGTTTGCGACAGCATGTCGCGCAGCGGAAAGAAATCGTCGCCGGGCACCGGATTCGGATTCCGCAGCAGGCTGGCGATACGCCCCGTCGTGGCGTCGGCGTCTCCCCGAGGCAGCAAACCGTCGGGATAGATCGTGCACAGGATTTCGCCGACGCCGCCGTGATCGTACCCCGCCGTCGGCACCCCCAGCCGCAGCGCTTCCAGCGTGGTGCGGCCGAACGATTCGGGCTGGGTGGAAAGCGACAGCACCAGGCTGGAAATCGCCAGGATGTTTTTCAGGTCGTCGCGCTGGCCGGTGAAGCTGATATCCGCTTCCAGCCCCATGACGCGCACGCGGTCGTTCAACATGTCCAGGTAGCGCCGCTTGGAAGCCGCCGCGCCGCCGACGATCAGACCATGCACCGGCAGACCGAGCTGTTTCAGCCGCGCGATCAATTCGATGAAATCTTCATGCCCCTTGAGTCGGGTGATGCGGCCGGGCAGGGTGACCAGCTGCTTGTCAGCGGCTTGCGGAAACTGCGAAAAGAAAGCCTGCTGCCAGTCCGGGTGCGGCTTCCAGCCGTGCGGATAGGCCTTGCCGTCGACACCGCGATGGATGACCTGGATGCGCTCCGCCGGCGTATCGGGGTATTCGCGCAGGATGTAGTCGCGCACCGTGCTGGACACCGCGATCACCCGCTCGCCCCGCGTCATGATCCGGCTGTAGCGGTTGACGCCATACATGCCGTGCACCGTGGTGACAAAGCGCGGCCGCGTCGCCGGGTCCATCCCGCGCCAGGCCAGATACGCGATCCATGCCGGCACGCGCGAACGCGCGTGGACGATATCGACCTTCTGCTCCAGCAGGAACCGGCGCAGCCTGCCGACGAGCAACAGCGTCCCGAACGATTTCCTGCCGACCGGCCAGGCGAAGTGTTCGGCCCCCGATGCGACGAGCGATGCGACCTGCCGCCCGCCGGCCGACATCACCAGCGCGCGGTGGCCGCATTTGACCAGGGCCTGCGCCACTTCCAGCGTGCCGCGCTCCACCCCGCCGGATTCCAGCGCCGGCAGCAGTTGCAGGACAGTCAGTTTTTTTTCTTCAGCCATTCAAGTATCCATTCGGCACAGCGATCCGCCTCGGCCAGCGGCTGCGGGTTGGGGCGCAATGTACCGCGGTCGCGCCAGTTCGCGAAGCGGGTGATGCGCTGCGACTCGGCGAGGCGGGAAATCGCCCGGCCGACGCGGCTTTTCGGGTTGACCGGCAGGTCGAACACGCCGACATCGGCGCCCGCGGTCAGCGCCTCGAACACCATCGAGGCGCTGTCGGGCGTCACCCAGACCGTGCCGCAGCGCGCGAACTGGGCGGGCAGCCAGTCGGACGAGGCAGCGGCATGGGGAACGACGGTCAGATTGGGGGGTTGCGGCAGCAGCGCCAGAAAATTCGCCGGGGTGCGGCGCGAGGTGGTCAGCGTCCACTGTATCCCGGGCGTGCGCGCGAGGATGCCTTCGATCTGCGCCTGCACGGCGTCGCTGTCCCATTCGAAATGCCGCGAGGCGCCGCCGATCAGAATCAAACCGTGGCCGGCATCGCGTGCCGTCGCCGGGCGGATGCGGTTCAGCGCGCCATCGGTCGCCAGCGTATGCGCATCCTCCGCGATGTCGTCGTGCCGGGGAACGATGCATAGATCGAACCAGCGACGCGGCAGGCTCGGCTTCATCAGCACCACCGCACGGCCGCCGTGCGCACGGCGTGCGGCCAGCAGCGTCGGGTGGGTGGCGTGCCCCGCGCCAACGATCAGATCGGGACTGGGGAGAGGGTTGCCGGGAAGGCGTTTCAGCAGCAGCGCCAGCCACGCGCGCCAGGCTGGCAGGGCGGGAAGGGTGTGAAGTTCGGCCGGGAGGGCGCGCGCCAGCGCCTCGGCCAGCCCCCGCGACTGATTGACGTGTCCCGGCTTGCCGTCGCTGACGATCCAGACGATCAGCGGACGATCAGCCGCCGCTTCAGACAACGAGCAGCCCCGTATCCTCGTACAGGTCGTCCAGCGTCAGCGTCAGTCTGGTGCCGTCGCATGCCACGTCGATGCGGTCTTCGACCGACAGTTCCTGCTCGAACCAGGCGTCGTACTCGTCGCGAAAGAAGACCCTGGCCCACAGCCGTTCCGAATCCACCAGCAGGTAATAGCGCAGGCTGGCCAGCCCGCGATACGCCGCCCACTTCTCGCGTACGTCCACCGTGGCGGTGGCGGGGGACAGCACCTCGGCGATGAGGCAGGGGGATTGCTTGTAGATAGGATGATCGTCGTCCGGATCGCACACCAGCATGGCGTCCGGGTAGTAATAGGTCGTGCCGCCCACCAGGCGCAGCTTCATGTCCGCCATGAAGGCGCGGCAGGGCTTGCCGCGCGTGGCGCCGCGCAAGTGAAAAAATATGTTGCCTGCGATGCGGTTGTGCCGTTCGCTTGCCCCGGCCATGGCGTAGATCTCGCCGCCCACAAACTCGTGTTTCGAGGCCGCGGTTTCTTCCCCGCGCAGGTAGTCGGTTTCATCGATCGGCGAATGGACGCGGGCTTGCGACATGGCGGCTGGGCAGGTGGACGGACGCGCTGATTATCCTATCGATTCGGCAGGAAATGAAGCGAGCGGCTCGGCTCGGTGGCCGATCTACACCGCCTCCGCCCGCAATCCTGCGCGAGCGGCGGCCTCGACCTGTCGCATGTCGGTGGGGAGACGAACACATCGGCGTTCAAGGCCAGCGCACTGCCTTGCCGGCGCTGGGGCGATGGGGTGCGGCGGTGCGTTTCGCGGGCAAGCCCGCTCCCACAAGGGCGGCGGGGTGTGTAGGAGCGGGTTTGCCCGCGATGGGTGCGGCGGTGCGTTATCGCGAGCAAGCCCGCTGGGGGCATTACCAATGCCTATTTAAAGCCGCCTGCCAGCGATACGGCGTGGGGTCCAGGGCGGGCGCCCGGCCTTCCATCAAATCGACCAGCAGCTCCGCCGCGGCCGGCGCCATCGTTACCCCGTAGCGGTAATGCCCGGTGTTGACGAACACGTTGTCGAAATCGGGGTGGCGGTCGATGACGGGGATATTGTCCGGCGAACCGGGGCGCAGCCCGGCCCAGTGACGCACCGGCTGCATCCCGGCCAGCGCCGGCAGCAACTCCGCCGCCTCGGCGTGCAGACGCTGGCGCGTCGCGGCGTCGGTCGACTTGTCGAAGCCGGTGTCCTCCAGCGTGCTGCCCGCCAGAATGTGCCCGTCCCGGCGCGGAATCAGGTACAGCCCGTTGCGGTACAGGATGGTATCCAGCGCGCCCGGTTCCAGCTTGAACAGCAGCATCTGGCCGCGAACCGGCCGAATATGTGGCGTTGCCGCCAGTCCCGCCAGCCCCAGTCCGGACCAGGCTCCGGTAGCCAGCACCACCGTGTCCGCCGGAAAAGTCTCGGTTGCCGTCCGCACCGCCGTCACCCGCCCGCCCTGCGCCAGCACCCCCGTGGCCGGGCAGTGCTCGCGGATCGTCCCGCCCAGGTTTTCCACCGCCGCGCGCAAGGCCGTCGTCAGGCGCGGGTTGCGCACCTGCGCGATGCCGGGCAGCCAGATGCAGTTTTCTTTAGAGAAACACTGAACAATTCCGTCATTGCGAGGAGCGCCTTTAGCCGCGAGGCCGAAGGCCGTGGCGGGACGCGCCGATCTGGCGGCGCTTGATTTCGCCGGCATTCTGGATTGCTTCACTTCGTTCGCAATGACGGAAGCTGAGGTTTTCGGCGCCGCTTCAAGCGAACCGTTCGCCGGGAACAGCACGTCCGGGCTGCCCCGCGTCGCCGCCATCCCGTGCGCCGCGCACCAGGCCAGCGCCCGCTCCGGATCGGCCACGTCCAGCGCCAGCATGCCGCAGCGCCAGAATTCCGCATCGCGACCCGATATCGCCTCGATTCCAGCCGCCCAGTCCGCATAGCCCGCCATCGACCGCAGCGTCAGCGAGGACACCGGCTCCGCGTAATCCCACGGCAGTAGCGGCGACAGAATCCCGCCGCCCGCCCACGAGGATTCCTCGCCCACGCCGCCGCGCTCCAGCACCGTCACCCGGTGCCCGCCCTGCAATAAAGCCAGCGCCACGCTCAGGCCAGAGATGCCGGCGCCGATAATGAGAAGATTCGGCATTCTTCAGCTACCGGCGTAATATTTGCGCATGAAAGTGTCTGAGTTATTGCGGTTGCTTGAAAAAGATGGCTGGCTCGTGGTGCGTCAACGCGGGAGTCATCGCCAATTACACCACATTACGAAACCGGGTACCGTTACCGTTGCCGGCAAACCGAGCGTGGATGTTCCTCCAGGTACATTAAACGGCGCGCTCAAACAAGCGGGGTTAAAGGAGTAGTTCCATGCGCTACATGGTCGTTATAGAAAAAGGCCCTTCCAGTTACGGTGCTTTCGTTCCGGATTTGCCTGGCTGCATCGCCGTAGGCGAAACGGAAGCGGAAGCGCTTTCGCTGATTGGAGAAGCGATCCAGTTTCATCTCGAAGACATGAGGGCTGGCGGTCTTCAAATCCCGCCGCCCGCATCGAAAAGCACTTATGTAGAAGTGGCTCAGGCCGCCTGATGCTGCACCTGACGCACCCTGCGCGCAATCGCGACACCTGTTTAGTAATTCGGGATAAACCGCCCATTCGGCCAAAGCCGCCGGTCATCGGACGCTTGTGGTAACTTGCCTGCGCACGAATTAGGATTCAAAACATATAAAAGGGACAGAGACATGAAGTCAGTCAGACAAAGCGGGTTCACCCTGATAGAACTGATGATCACCGTGGCGATCGTCGGCATCCTGGCTTCCATCGCCATTCCGGCCTACACCCAATACATCGTTCGCGGACACCGCGCCGCCGCGCAGTCCGAGATGATGGAAATCGCCAACCGCCAGCAGCAGTTTTTCATGGCCAACCGCAGTTATGCGGCCACGGTGGCGGCCATGGGCTATACGCTTCCCGCCGCAGTGGGTGCGCGCTATACCGCGGCCATAAATGCAAACAACGCGGCCACCCCGCCGAATTTCACCATCACCTTCACCGCGACGGGGGCGCAGGCCAGCGATGGCAATCTCACCCTGAACAGCGAGGGCGTTAAAACGCCGGCGGCAAAATGGTAGACGCCTCCACCCCTTCAGTGCGTATCCAGCGCGGCACCTCGATGATCGAGGTGCTGGTCACCATCGTCATCCTGACCATAGGCCTGCTGGGTCTGGCCGGGCTGCAGATGCGCCTGCAAGCATCCGAAATGGAGGCCTATCAGCGTGCCCAGGCCCTGATCCTGGTGAACGACATGGCTGGGCGCATCGCCACCAACCGCACCAATGCGGCGGCTTATGTCACCGGCGGCACCCCGCTGGGCGCCGGCATGACCTGCTCCAGTTCCACCTCGACCCAGTTGGCCAAGGATACCGGCGAATGGTGCAGCGCCCTGCAGGGCGCGGCGGAAACGATGGGCGGCAGCGATGTCGGCGCCGTCGTCGGCGGCCGCGGCTGTGTCGAAGACCTCGGGAACAACGAATACCTCATCACCGTCGCCTGGCAGGGCATGACGCCCGTTTCGGCGCCC
>JAUPLV010000200.1 GCA_030836725.1 Pseudomonadota bacterium
GCTGGTCAAGCCGCAGATCGCCGGCCGCGCCGACATGGGTGAAGTCTCGAAACTCGTCAAGGCCAAGCTTTCCGGCCAGTGAGCGGCGCATGATCGCGCGCATAATGCCCGGGTGATCCCCGAGTCCTTCATCCAGGAACTGCTGTCCCGCGTCGACATCGTCGACGTGGTCGAGCGCCACATCCAACTCAAGAAGGCCGGCGCCAACTACCAGGCCTGCTGCCCCTTCCATTCCGAGAAGACGCCGTCCTTCACGGTCAGCCCGTCCAAGCAGTTCTACCATTGCTTCGGCTGCGGCGCGCACGGCAGCGCGATCGGCTTTGTCATGCAATACGACGGCCTGGGCTTCGTCGAGGCGGTCGAGGATCTCGCCGGCCACCTCGGCATGCCGGTGCCGCAGGAGGTAAGCACACGCTCGCAGGATAAAGCCCGCCAGCAGCCGCTGACCGAGCGCATGGCGCGCGCCGCGCGCTTCTACAAGGAACAGCTTAAGGCCAGCCCGAAAGCCATCGACTACCTGAAAGGGCGCGGACTGACCGGCGAGGTAGCCGCGAAATACGGCCTCGGCTACGCTCCCGACGACTGGCAGGGGCTGCAACGGGTCTTCGACGATTACGCCAGTCCGGCCATGGTCGAATGCGGCCTCGTCATCGAGAACGAGCAGGGGCGGCGCTACGACCGCTTTCGGGACCGCATCATGTTCCCGATCCAGGATCAGCGCGGCAATGTCATCGGTTTTGGCGGCCGCGTGCTGGCGCACGGGGAGCCGAAATATCTCAACTCGCCGGAAACGCCGCTGTTCCGCAAGGGTGAGGAACTCTACGGCCTGCCGCAGGCGCGAAAGGCCATCCGCGACGAGGACCGCATCGTCGTCGTCGAGGGCTACATGGACGTCGTCGCCCTTGCCCAGTTCGGCGTCGGCAACGCCGTCGCCACGCTCGGCACGGCGACCACGCCCGTGCATGTCCGCAAGCTGCTGCGCCAGGCCGACAAGGTGGTCTTTTGCTTCGACGGCGACCAGGCCGGCCGCAAGGCGGCGTGGCGCGCGCTGGAGGCCAGTATCGAGGCGCTGACCGACGACAAGCTGGTCGGCTTCCTGTTCCTGCCGGCCGAGCACGACCCCGACAGCTTCGTGCGTTCCGAGGGTGCGGATGCTTTTCGTCGACTCGCGGTGCAGCCGACGACGCTGACCGAATTCCTCATGCGCGAGCTAAAGGCCGGCGTCGACCTGGCCACCGCCGAAGGACGCGCCCGTCTGGTGCATGAGGCCAGGCCCTTCCTGACGAAACTTGCCGCGCCCCTGTTGCGCCAGCAACTAACGCGGGCTGTCGCCGAAGCCGCCGCGCTCTCCTCCACCGACGTGGAGTCGCAATGCGGCCTGAAACCACCCCCACGCGGCCGTCCGGCACCGCCGAGAACCCGCCTGCGTCCAGCCCCGCACGCGATCGAACGCACCCTGCTGCTGACCGTGCTGAGCCGTCCGGAACGTGCGGCCCGCCTGCCGCTCGAACTGATCGCACAGGACAACGCCGAAGGCGCCGCCCTCGTCGCCGTCGCCGAGGCCATCGAGCACGCGACCCTGCCCGGCGGCAATCTCGGCCTTTTGATCGAGTATTTCCGCGGCGGGCCGCACGAGGAAATCGTCGCGGCACTGGCCGGCCAGATCGACGCGGATGCCGGAGACGAGGGCGAACAGGAAACCGTGTTCACGGACAGCGTGCAGCGCCTGCGCACCCGGGGACTGAGTCGCCAGATCGGGGAACTGAATACGAAGGCACGCGCCGGCACCCTTTCGGCCGAAGATCGGCAAACCCTGGCCCGACTGCTCGCCGCCAAAACCGCCTGATTACAAGTGTATAATTAGCCGTTTAGCGCGATTCGAGCGACCCCCCATGTCCAAACCAACCGCGAAGCCGACCAAGCCTTCACGCAAGCCCGCCGCCAAACCGGCGGCGACCAGGTCGGCGGCAAAAACAACTTCGACCAGACCGGTGGCCAAGGCGGCCAGTAAAGCGACGGTCAAGCCCGCCCCTGCCAAATCAGCGCCCGCCAAGGTGGTTGTCAAAGCCGCTGCCCGGCCTGCTACCAAGGCTGCACAGAAACCTCCGCCCGAGAAAATCGCGACTGTCGCAACGGTAGCCAAACCGGATCCCGCGCCATCGATCAATGTGCCGGTGATACCCGAGAAGCCAAAAAGCAAGGCGAAGAAAATCAAGGACAAGCAGGCGCTGGCCGCCCTCGAACAGGCCCAGCCGGCTACCGTTGACCTCGAGGCGCGGCGTACGCGCCTGAAGACCCTGATCACGCTGGGCAAGGAACGCGGCTATCTGACCTATGCCGAGATCAACGATCATCTACCCGACGATCTTGTCGACGCCGAGCAGATCGAAGCGATCATCAGCACTTTCAACGACATGGGCATCCAGGTCTATGACCAGGCGCCCGCCCCCGAGGAAATCCTGCTGGCCGAGCAGAACACCGCGCCGGTCGATGCCGACGAGGCGGAGGAGGAAGCCGAGCAGGCCCTCAATTCCGTCGATTCCGAATTCGGCCGCACCACCGACCCGGTGCGCATGTACATGCGCGAGATGGGTACCGTCGAGCTGCTGACGCGCGAGGGCGAAATCGAGATCGCCAAGCGCATCGAGGACGGCCTCAAGCACATGGTGCTGGCGATCTCCGCCTGTCCGACCACGATCGCGGAAATTCTCGACATGGCCAACAAGGTCGCGCTCGAAGAGATGCGCATCGACGAACTGGTGGATGGCCTGATCGATCCCGACGCGCCCGACGAGGACATCGAGGCCAAGGCCAACATCGAGGAGGTCGAGGAGGAGGAAATCGAGGAGGACGACGAGGAAGCCGCCGAGGCTCGCGTTTCCGCTTCCCTCATGCAGCTGAAGCAGGCGGCGCTCGAGCGCTTCGCCATCATCCACCATCTCTACGGCAAGTTGATGCCCGCCCTGGTCAAGCGCGGTTCCCAGGACAGAACCTATCTGCGCATCCAGAAGCAGATCTCCGAGGAGCTGATGAACATCCGCTTCACCGCGCGATCGATCGAACGTCTGTGCGACTCGGTGCGCGGCATGGTCGAGGCCGTGCGCAGCCACGAGCGCAAGATCCTGCATCTTTGCGTCGACAAGGCGCACATGCCGCGGCCGCATTTCATCAAGGTCTTCCCCGGCAACGAAACCGACATGGACTGGCTCAAGCACGAGGTGCAATCGGGCAAGCCCTACGCCGCCACGCTGATGCGCGCCGCGCCCGCCGTGCTGGAGGAACAGCAATCGCTGATCGACCTGCAGAACCGCATCGGCATTCCGCTCAAGGAACTCAAGGACATCAACAAGCAGATGTCCACCGGCGAAGCCAAGGCGCGCCGCGCCAAGCGCGAGATGACCGAGGCCAACCTGCGCCTGGTGATCTCGATCGCCAAGAAATACACCAACCGCGGCCTGCAGTTCCTCGACCTGATCCAGGAAGGCAACATCGGCCTGATGAAGGCGGTGGACAAGTTCGAATACCGCCGCGGCTACAAGTTCTCGACCTACGCCACCTGGTGGATCCGCCAGGCCATCACCCGCTCGATCGCCGATCAGGCACGCACCATCCGCATTCCGGTGCACATGATCGAGACCATCAACAAGATGAACCGCATCAGCCGCCAGATC